>BJGT01000001.1 GCA_014190675.1 Comamonadaceae bacterium
ACGAAGCCTACACCCTGATGCGCGGCCATGTCACCGTGCAGGGCGATGTCCTAGCCGAATACATCTCGTGCACCCCTAGGCCAGTGCTCCAGTCGGAGTACACGTAAACAAATACACGTAAGCAGACAGTATTTTCCAATTCAGGTATGAGCCTGAAGCGAAGCGAGTTTGACCTCATTTGTCATGCAGGCTGACCGGGTTTAAAGAGGCAGTGTAAACGGCCTGAATTTGCCTTTCTGCCTTGATGAATTTATTCTTACAAGGCCCCTGCCAGGGCCGCCGGCAGGCCCCCCGATCATGCCATGTACTCATGCATGATCCTGCATTCAGACCACACAGCGTCTGCGCGAGCCGGGTACGCTGGGTGACCTCAATTTCATGCGCGCTTTTTGACCTCAGATCTGTTGAACATGGCAAACAATGCGGCCTTGGCTGTCTGCATTTCCTGAGCTGCCTGCAGGTCAGTTTTCTGGCTGGCTTGACTTTCCAAATCTTTGAGCGTGATGCCCTTTTTGAACATCACCAAACGCTTTTTACTGAGCTGTGCCAGGCACTCCAGAGGGGTCTTCACATCGGCGTGTTTGTAGACCTTTTTGATCTTGCCTTTGTCGCTCACCACCTCGGTGGCGAACAGGCATGGCCGGTGCATGTTGAGCCACGAGTTAAAGATGTTGGCGAAGAACTCGTTGATCGGTTTGGCATACTTTTGAGGGATGTGGCTGTAGCCCATATGCTTCCTGACCACGCTGTTGTTTTTGCTCTCGGCCAAGGCGTTATCGTTGCTTTGACGCGCACGTGACTTGGTCTGCTCGATGTTCAATTTGTTGAGCAGTTCGGCGACTTTTTTGTTGACATATTCCGTCCCGTTGTCAGAGTGGAATCCCTCGATCACGAACGGGAACTGACTGAGGATAAATTCAAGCACGGGCAGCAAGAAAGCTTCGCTAATGCCCTCTACACAGGCCTCTACCTGCCATTGGCTGACCGCATCCACGCAGGTGATGTGATAGACCCCCTTGATGCCGTCCAGATCACCCTGATGCACACTGTCAATACGAACCCAGCCAGCGCGTCCGTTGGGTCGGGGTTTCTTGCGTACACCGATCGGGTTGCAGACTGGGCGGGTCTTGGTCAGGGTGACGCGAAGCACCTGGTAGCCGCGGCTTTTTCGCAGGTTGTACAGGTGCGAGACGGACAGGTTGGCTAGACGTTCATAACGCTGGTCGCCGTACGTGTAGCAGGCGCGTTTGAAGAGGTGCACGATGGCCGGACCACAGACATCTTCGTTGGCCCGATCCATCTCCACGAGCAACTCAATGTCGCTGCTGATGTACTTGCGGGCAAAGGGTGCAGCCGGGGCGCGATAGCGCTTGAAAAGCGGGGCATCAGCGAGCCGATTCTCATGCCAGCGAGCCACCAGCCGTTTGATCTGGGCGCGGCTGTAGCCGCTGGTGTGCTGCAGGTAGGCCAGTACCACGCCACGCTCGTGTTTCTTGCGCTGCGGATAGTCAAAGCGCTTGAGCACCTGGCTGATGTGTGCGTATCTTTCGTCCTTGTCTTTTTCATCAACGCCGCTGAAACTGACCTGCGGTATTGCTTTGAGAAAGTCTTGCAGTTGCGCAATCGTGCGCAGCTTGGTTTCGTTCATGTTGATCACCATCCTTGGATGATCAACCTGCTGAAAATTTCGTCGACTACTGGAGCCGCTTTGGGCTCATTCCTGGGTGGAAATACACGCGCCGTTCAGGCTCACACCTCGTTGGACAAGGCTGAGCAGAGTCTGTGAGGCACTCATTGGGCTTGAGTTGGAGGGCAACCAAGGCAAAACACGCAATCGCGCCAAGACTGCCCTGGCCGTTAAAAAAACAAAAGCCCAGCCTTGCGGATCAAGGCCAAGTTGTTTTTATCAGAAATTTTGGAGGCGCGACCCAGAGTCGAACTGGGCTAGACGGATTTGCAATCCGTTGCATAACCGATTTGCTATCGCGCCGTTTTTTTGTGACAAAAAAGGGAAGCTTTTGGCTTCCCTTTTTGGCATCTGGAGCGGGAAAAGAGTCTCGAACTCTCGACCTCAACCTTGGCAAGGTTGCGCTCTACCAACTGAGCTATTCCCGCAGATTCAAGGGCAACAGTATAGCCAACTTAGGCCGGGCATCTGGCGCGGCGGTGAAAAATATTTTAGGCCAGGCCCGCGCTTCAATGCTTGACCGAATCAGACAATTGAACCGGCGGCACCACCGCATCCGCGCTTGCAGCCACCAGGGGTTCGTCATCGGGTAAAGGCAGTGGCATGCGCTCCAGGGCGATTTCAAGCACCTTGTCGATCCAGCGAACCGGAACGATCTCCAGGCCATTTTTGACGTTCTCGGGAATTTCTTGAAGGTCTTTTGCGTTTTCTTCCGGTATCAGCACGGTCTTGATGCCTCCCCGCAGCGCAGCGAGTAGTTTTTCTTTCAGGCCACCTATGCCTGTGACTTCGCCGCGCAGGGTGATCTCGCCGGTCATGGCCACATCACTACGTACCGGAATCCCGGTCATGGCCGACACAAAAGCGGTGGTCATGGCGGCTCCCGCGCTGGGTCCGTCTTTGGGTGTAGCGCCGTCGGGCACATGGATGTGAATGTCCTTCTTTTCGAAGGCCTCATCTTTGATGCCCAGTCGGCGCGAACGACTGCGCACCACTGAGCGCGCGGCCTCTACCGACTCTTTCATCACATCGCCAAGCGAGCCGGTACGGGTGATGACGCCCTTTCCTGGCATCATGGCCGCCTCAATCGTGAGCAGGTCGCCGCCGACCTCGGTCCAGGCCAGCCCCACCACTTGACCAACCTGGTTTTGCTGCTCAGCGCGTCCGTAGGTGAACTTGCGTACGCCGAGAAAATCATTCAGGTTGTCAGCCGTGACCTTCACCTGCGGCAGCATTTTTTTAAGTTGCAGGCCCTTGACCACTTTGCGGCAAATCTTGGAGAGTTCCCGCTCCAAGGAACGAACCCCAGCCTCCCGGGTGTAGTAGCGCACGATGTCGAGCAGCGCGTCCTCCCCCACCTGCAGTTCAGACTCCTTGACGCCGTTGTTCTTGAGTTGCTTGGGCAGCAGATATTTGAGTGCGATATTGGTTTTCTCGTCTTCGGTGTAGCCCGAGAGGCGGATCACTTCCATGCGGTCAAGCAGTGCCGGCGGGATATTCATGGAATTCGAAGTCGCGACAAACATGACATCACTGAGGTCAAAATCAACCTCGACATAGTGGTCGCCAAACTTGTGGTTTTGCTCTGGGTCCAGCACCTCGAGCAGGGCGCTGGACGGGTCGCCCCGAAAATCAGTGCCGAGCTTGTCGATTTCATCGAGCAAAAAAAGCGGGTTTCGGGTGCCGACTTTGGTCAGGCTTTGCAACACCTTGCCAGGCATGGCGCCGATATAAGTGCGCCGGTGGCCGCGGATCTCGGCCTCATCGCGCATGCCGCCCAGGGCCATGCGAACATATTTACGCCCCGTCGCCTTGGCAACCGACTCCCCAAGCGAGGTTTTTCCAACGCCTGGGGGGCCAACAAGACAAAGAATGGGTGCCTTGACCTTGTCGACCCGTTGCTGCACAGCAAGGTATTCCAGGATGCGATCTTTGACCTTGTCGAGCCCGTAGTGATCCTCGTTGAGCACCTGCTCGGCTTTGGTCAGGTCATGCTTGATCTTGGTCTTGGCGGCCCAGGGCAGGCCTGCCAACACATCGATGTAATTGCGCACCACCGTAGCCTCGGCCGACATGGGTGACATCAGCTTGAGCTTTTTGAGCTCGCCCTCGGCTTTTTTGAGGGCTTCTTTAGGCATCTTAGCGGCCTTGATTTTTTTCTCGATCTCGTCAACATCAGCGCCGTCCTCACCCTCACCAAGTTCTTTTTGGATGGCTTTGACCTGTTCGTTCAAGTAAAAATCACGCTGGTTTTTCTCCATCTGGCGCTTCACCCGACCACGGATTTTTTTATCGACATTGAGAATGTCGACCTCCCGTTCGATCTGCTCAAAAAGATTTTCGAGTCGCTCCTTGACGCCGGCCAAATCAAGCACGGCCTGCTTGTTCTCAAGCTTGAGCGGCAGATGCGCAGCGATGGTGTCTGCCAGACGACCCGCGTCATCAATACTGGAGATCGAGGTCAGTATTTCAGGGGGAATTTTTTTATTCAATTTGACATATTGGTCAAACTGCTGCATCACGGCACGCCGCAGGGCTTCGATTTCGCTGGATTTGCCGCGCTGCGTGGCCTCGGGTTCATCGGGCAGGGGCATGGGCGTGAGCGTGGCGGTGAAGTGCGACTCGCCTTCTTGGATATTGTTGACATGGGCCCGTTGCTGCCCTTCGACCAGCACCTTCACCGTGCCATCGGGCAACTTGAGCATTTGCAGGATGGTGGAGACGCAACCTATATTGAACATGTCTGTGACAAGCGGGTCGTCTTTGGCGGCAGCCTTTTGCGCCACCAGCATGATGCGCCGATCAGACTCCATGGCGGCTTCTAAAGCCTTGATGCTTTTCGGACGCCCCACAAAGAGGGGTATGACCATGTGGGGGAAAACCACGACATCGCGCAGCGGCAGCAGCGGCAGTTCTATGGCTGTGGCGGGCAAGGGGGAGTGACCGGACATCTGATTGCCTTTCTTGACCTGATGCAGGTCTATCTCGGAGGGGGTTTGTGAATCCCGCCAGAATTATGACTATTTAAAAAACCGCCTAAGCACAGTAATCACCTGCGATGCTGCAGTTCATCAGGCTTTACGCGCAGCCTCGCGGTACAACAGCAGGGGCGGCTTGTTCTCCTCGATGGTGCCCTCGTCGACGACAACTTTTTCGACATTGCCACTGCTTGGCAGATCGAACATGGTGTCAATCAAGGCGAGTTCCAGAATCGAGCGCAGACCGCGGGCGCCAGTTTTGCGCGCCAGCGCCTTCTTGGCAATGGCCTTGAGCGCCGAGGGCCGGATTTCAAGATCAACCCCCTCCATGGCCAGCAATTTTCCATACTGCTTGACCAGCGCATTTTTGGGCTCGGTCAAGATCTGAATCAAGGCGTCCTCGGTCAGTTCGGCCAAGGTGGCAACCACCGGCATGCGACCAACGAGTTCAGGGATCAGCCCGAATTTGATCAGGTCTTCGGGCTCGACTTCTTTGAACACGTCGGTCAGGCTGCGCTGCGCCTTGCTTTTCACCGAGGCCCCAAAGCCAATGCCCGACGACTGGGTGCGGTTGTCTATCACCTTCTCAAGCCCAGAGAAGGCACCACCGCAAATGAACAGGATATTGGTGGTGTCAATCTGAACGAAATCTTGGTTTGGGTGCTTGCGCCCCCCTTGCGGGGGTACGCTGGCCATGGTGCCTTCAATCAGCTTAAGCAGGGCCTGTTGCACGCCCTCGCCAGACACATCGCGGGTGATCGAGGGGTTGTCTGACTTACGCGATATTTTGTCGATCTCATCGATGTAGACAATGCCGCGCTGGGCCCGCTCGACCTCATAGTTGCAGCTTTGCAGGAGCTTGAGCACAATGTTCTCAACATCTTCGCCCACGTAGCCGGCCTCAGTCAGGGTGGTGGCATCCGCCATCACAAATGGCACATCTAGCATCCGCGCCAAGGTTTGAGCCAGCAGGGTTTTGCCAGAGCCGGTGGGGCCGATCAGCAAAATATTGCTCTTGGCGAGCTCGACATCGTCTTTCTTGGCTTTTTCTTTGTGTCGTAAGCGTTTGTAGTGGTTGTACACGGCCACCGCTAGCATGCGCTTGGCAGGTTCCTGCCCGATCACATAGTTGTCAAGGTTGGCCTTGATATCTGCCGGGGTGGGCAACTCGCTGGCTCCGGCCCGGGGTTCGGTGCTGGCAGGCAACTCGTCGCGGATGATCTCGTTGCACAGTTCAATGCATTCGTCACAGACAAAGACCGAAGGCCCGGCTATGAGTTTTTTGACCTCATGCTGGCTCTTGCCGCAAAACGAGCAATACAGGGTTTTTTCGCCGGCAGAACCTTTTTTCTCGGCCATATCGCTCAGGCCCGCTTGTCGATGACCTTGTCTACGACGCCGTATTCCCGCGCTTCTTCAGACGTCATGTAGTAATCGCGCTCGGTGTCACGGGCAATCCGCTCGAGTGGCTGCCCGGTTTTGTCAGCCAAGATTTTGTTCAGCTGCTCACGGGTTTTGAGGATTTCGCGCGCTTGGATCTCAATCTCGGTGGCCTGCCCCTGGCTGCCGCCGGAGGGCTGGTGAATCATGACTTTTGAGTTGGGCAGTGAAAACCGTTTGCCCTTGGCACCTGCGGCCAGTAAAAACGCCCCCATGCTGGCAGCCATGCCAACGCAGAGGGTCGACACATCAGGTTTGATGAAGTTCATAGTGTCAAAAATCGCCATGCCAGCTGTGACAGAGCCGCCGGGCGAGTTGATGTAGAAGGAAATGTCTTTGTCTGGATTTTCACTCTCGAGAAAAAGCAGTTGGGCCACCACCAGGTTGGCGGTCTGATCGTTCACCGAGCCCACCAGGAAAATGACGCGCTCTTTGAGCAGGCGCGAGTAAATGTCATAAGACCGCTCGCCGCGGCCTGATTGCTCAATGACCATTGGCACCATGCCCAGGCCCTGTATCTCTGTCGAACCATACCGCATGCTCATGAAGCTACCCCTTGTCACCGTAATGTAACGAAAAAAAGAAACTCTCAGATAGTTGGGGACTCGGTGTGGCTTTACAAGCCTGTGCGCAGGCAGCCGAGGAATTCAATTGGAGGCCATCATTTCTTCAAAGGAGATACTTTTTTCAGTGATTTTGGCTTGTGCAAGCACATAGTCGGTGACGTTGTTTTCCATCACCAGGCCCTCAACCTCGGCCATGCGCTGCTTGTCGCCGTAATAGTAGCGTAGCAAGTCGCCCGGTTTTTCATAGCTGGCAGCCAATTCCTCAACATGAGCTTTAACCTGCTCCGGCTTGGCATGCAGCTTGTGAGCTCGCACCAGCTCTGCCACCACCAGGCCCGCTCGCACACGGCTTTCAGCCTGCGGACGAAAAATATCCTCGGGGATTGATGCTTTTTCAGCGTCCTTGACACCCCGCTGCTTGAGGTCGGCGCGAGCAGCTTCCAACAAGCGCTGGATTTCGGCTTGCACGCTCGCTTTGGGAAGGTCAAGCTCGGCTTTGGATACCAGCGCCGCTATTGCCGCCTGCTTGTTTCGCATACGCAGCCGGTTGGCAAGCTCACGCTGCAGGTTTTTACGGATGTCTGCGCGCAGGCCCTCAACTGTGGGCTCTGCAACGTTCAGGGAAGCGGCCAGCGCGCTATTGAGCTCTGGCAAGTGAGCCACCTCTATTTTTTTAACAGTGAGCATGAAGTCTGCCGTTTTTCCGGCCACATCTTTGCCGTGGTAGTCAGCCGGGAAGCTGAGTTGAAAGGTCTTGCTCTGGCCTGATTGCATACCCACGGTAGCGGCCTCAAATTCTGCAAGCATCTGGCCGTCGCCCAGGATGAAACTAAAGGCTTCGGCCTTGCCGCCATCAAAGGCCTCGCCGTCAATCTTGCCTTCGAAGTCAACCGTCGCGCGATCTCCTTGCTGGGCCTGGGCATCTTGGGGTCGCTGGGCAAAGGTGCGGCGCTGCTTGCGCAAGATATCGAGCGTACGGTTGACCGCGCCATCGTCGACTTCAGCACTGATTTTTTCCACCTCTGCGTCGGCCAGCGCTCCGAGACGGACCTCGGGGAATACCTCAAAAACCGCATCAAAAGACAACTCGCCTGCGGGCGATCCTTCTTTTTCGGTGATGCGCGGCTGCCCGGCAACCCGCAGATTGGCTTGGTTGGCAGCATCAGAAAACGCCTGGCCGACTTTGTCATTCATGACCTCGTACTGCACTGTGTAGCCATAACGTTGCGAGACCACGTTCATGGGCACCTTGCCGGGCCGAAAGCCGTCCATCTTGACAGTGCGAGCGAGCTTGCGCAGGCGCGTTTGCACCTCAGCCTGGATGCTGCCTACGGGCAGCGACAGCGTTATTTTTCGCTCTAGTTTTTCCAGGGTTTCTACATGAACAGTCATCAAGCATCTCCAAAAATATATGTGGTGCGCGGGGGGGGACTCGAACCCCCACAGTATTGCTACCGTCAGGACCTAAACCTGGTGCGTCTACCAATTTCGCCACCCGCGCAAAAACAAAGGGGGTGCCCTTTTGGAGCCACCCCAGCAAATCAGCGTGGAACGATTTTAACCCGCGGCTGCGGGCTGCCTTTGAACCCGAAACCAGGCGGCGTACATGGCCGGCAGCGCCAGCAGGGTGAGCACTGTAGCAACGATCAGCCCGCCCATGATGGCTACCGCCATGGGACCCCAGAACACTGAGCGCGACAGCGGGATCATGGCCAGCACAGCGGCCGCAGCGGTGAGCACAATCGGGCGCAGGCGGCGCACGGCTGACTCAACGATGGCCTCCCAGGCCGGGATTCCACTGGCGCGATCCTGCTCAATTTGATCGATCAAAATCACCGAGTTGCGCTGGATCATGCCCATCAGGGCAATCACCCCAAGAAGCGCCACAAAACCGAAGGGCCGCCCAGACAGCAACAGCGCAGCGGCTACACCGAAAATACCCAAGGGGCCGGTCAGAAAGACCAGCATGGCACGGCTAAAACTGTGCAGTTGCAGCATCAACAAGGTGAAGGTCACAAACAGCATGATGGGCACGCCAGCGGCAATCGAGGCGGAGCCCTTGGCGCTCTCCTCCACCGCGCCAGCCACCTCAATGCGATAGGCGCTCAGACCCTGGGCCTGCCAGCTGGCCTCGAGCCGGCGCAGACCGGGCAACAGCTGCTGTGTCACAGTCGCACCCTGCAGGCCTTCGATGATGTCACCTTGCACGGTGATGGCGTAGTCACGGTTGTCGCGCCACATCACGCCAGGCTCCCAGGCGAAAGTCGGCTTGGCAATTTGCGTGAGCGGAATGGACTGGCCGCCAGCCGTGCTGAGGTAGGCGTGGCCGATGTCCGAGATGGCGTTGCGCTCATCCGACGGTTGGCGCAGCACGATATCGATCAGCCGGTCACCCTCTCGGTACTGCCCCACCATGCTGCCCACCAGCAGCACCTTCGCGGCCTGAGCAATTGACTGGCTACTCACGCCGAGTGCTCGGGCCTTGGCTTGGTCAACCTCCAGGCGCAGCACCTTGACGAATTCATTCCAGTTGTCATTCACGCCGCGCATATTGGGGTTGTCGCGCAACAGCGCTTTGACCTCGTCTGCACGCTGGCGTAAAGCAGCCGGCTCACCACCGACGACCCGAAACTGCACCGGGTAGGCGACCGGCGGGCCATTGGGCAATATCTTGATGCGCGCGCGCACCTCCGGAAACTCTTGCGCCATGATGCTCGCCAAGCTCAGGCGCAGCGGCTCGCGGTATTTGAGATCAGACGGCAGAATGATGAACTGCGACACGTTGGACTGCGCAAAAATATTGTCCAGGGGCAGGTAAAAGCGCGGCACGCCCGAGCCCACCCAAGTGCTGACGCTCAGCACACCGGGCAGCTGCATCAGCCGGGCCTCGATGCGTTTGGCAACCTGCTCGTTCACGGCAATCGAGCTGCCCTCGGGCAGCCAGGCGTCGAGCAGAACTTCCGGGCGGCTGGAGTCTGGGAAAAACTGCTGCTGTACCCGTCCCATCCCGGCAATCCCTAGAGCGAAGGTCAAGACCATCAGGCCGATGGTGATCCAGCGGTGCGCGACGCACCAGTTTACGGTGCGCCTAAAGCCGTTGTAGAAAGGCGTGTTGTAGGACTCGTGCGGCTGATCGCCGGCGCCAAGGGGTTTGGTCTTGAGCAGCAAGGTTCCTAAGTAGGGCACAAAGTACACAGACACCAGCCAGGAGACCACCAAGGCCAGCACGGTCACCCCAAAAATCGCGAAGGTGTACTCGCCTGTGGCTGATTTGGCAATGCCGATCGGCAAAAAACCCACAGCGGTGATCAAGGTGCCAGTGAGCATTGGCATGGCCGTGACCTCGTAGGCGAAGGTTGCCGCGCGCACCTTGTCATAACCCTCTTCGAGCTTGCGCACCATCATCTCCACAGCAATGATGGCATCGTCAACCATCAGGCCCAGGCCAATGATGAGCGAGCCCAAAGAGATCTTGTGCAGCCCGATATCCCAAAAGTACATGCCCAGAAAGGTCAGGGCAAGCACCAGGGGAATGGTGATGCCGACCACCAGGCCGGGACGCATGTCCAGGTAGTAGCGCCTGAACCAGGGCCCGCTGCCACCCTGTTTATGCAGGCCCAGGCTGATAAAACTTACCGCCAAAACGATCAGAATGGCTTCGATCAGCACCGCAACAAACTCGTTGACCGACTTGGTGACCGCGGCCGGCTGATCTTGCAGGTTGACCAAGCGCAAGCCGGCTGGCAGCGTGTTACCTATGCGCCGGGTGGCGGTTTGCAGGGCTTCGCCCAGTGCAATGATGTCGCCGCCCTTGGCCATGGAAACGCCGAGTGCAATAACCTGCCGGCCTTGATGGCGCACCTTCACTTGGGGAGGATCGACGTAGGCACGACGTATTTCGGCAATATCGCCAAGCCGTAACTGCTTGCCCGAGCTGCCCCGGATCGGCATGGCCGCGAGTTGCTCGAGGTCGGTAAACGGGCCGGCCACCCGTACCTGGAACACATCCAGCGGGGTTTGCAATGTGCCGGCCGACTCAATCGCGTTTTGCTGGCCCAGTTGCACCAGCACCTGGTTCATGTCCAAACCAAGTTGGGCCAGACGGCGTTGTGCGATTTCGATGTAGATTTTTTCGTCCTGCGCGCCAAACAACTCAACCTTGTTGACATCCGGCACCCGAAGCAATTGCTGCCGCACCGAATCTGCAAAAGTCCGGACCTCGGCCGGACTAAAGCCATCGGCCTCGAGCGCGTAAATCACGCCAAAGACGTCGCCAAACTCGTCATTGAAAAAGGGGCCCTGAATCCCGCTGGGCAGCGACTGGCGCATGTCGCCAATCTTTTTGCGTACCGTGTACCAAAGCCGGCCGACATCGCCGGCCTTGGTGGAGTCTTTGAGCTGAAACAAGATGGTGGTCTCGCCTGGCTTCGAAAAGCTGCGAATCTTGTCAGCATTGGGGACCTCTTGCAGAGTTCGTTCGATTTTGTCGGTCACTTGCTCGGCCATCTGCTGTGCGGTGGCTCCGGGCCAGATGGCGCGCACCACCATGATGCGAAAGGTGAAGGGCGGATCTTCATCCTGGCCAAGCTGGAAATAGGCCAAGAGGCCGAGCACCATCAGCACCACCATCAGGTAGCGGGTCAGTGCGGCATGGTCAAGCGCCCATTTGGAGAGGTTAAAGCGCTCGGACTTGACGGGCTGGTTCATCTCGGACTCACTTCGCCACGGCGGCTGGCGCTTGGGCGGGTTTTTGTTGATAAACCGTGACCTTTTGGCCCGGAGACAACACATGCACCCCAGCTACCACCACCTGCATGCCAGGCTGTAGGCCCGCGGCCACCACCACATCGTTACCGTCGGCCGTGGCAATCTGCACGGGCTGCAGGCGCACCGTCATGGTGGCCGCCTCAAGCACCCACACTGCGGCGGTTTGGCCGTCTTGCCGAAAGGCGCTGGTGGGCAGCTTGATCACCGTTGCCCCGCTGCGCTCGAGGGCCTTGGGCAGCACTGAGACGGTGCTGCCCAGGGGCGGCGCGCTGGCGCCGTCAATCGCCACTTTGATGCCAAAGGTGCGGGTGATCGGATCGGCACTGGCCCCCACCTCTCGCACCCGGCCCTTGAAGGTGGCGCCGCCGGACCAGCTGCGCACCTCGACCTCCGAGCCGATTTTGATGGCGGTCACCCGGTCCTCTGGCACCGAAAACAGCACATCGCGCGGGCCGTCCTGGGCAATGCGCAGGACCGGCGCCCCGGCCGCCACCACCTGCCCCACCTCGGCATCAACAGCTGTGACAAGGCCCGTCACATCGGCCAGCAGCCGGGTGTAGGCGGTTTGGTTACCCTGCCCGGCCAGTTGCGCCTGAGCCTGCTCAAACTGGGCCTGAGCTGCCCTGAGGTTGGCCTCGCGCCGCTCGAGCTCAGCGCCACTGATGAAGTTTTGCTCGCGCAGCTCCTTGAAACGCTTGAAATCGGCCGCTGCTAGGTCGCGGTTGGTCGCGGCTGCGGCGAGCTGGGCTCGACCTGCATCGGCCGCCAGTTGGTAGTCCTGCGGGTCCAACTGGGCCAGCACATCACCGGCCCGCACCCGCTGGCCTGGTTCGGCTTGCCGACGCACCAGCTTGCCTGCCACCCGAAAACCCAGACGCGACTCGACCCGGGCGCGCACCTCGCCAGCAAACTCGGCGCTCGCGGTCATATCTTCCAGGCCAACGGTGAGGAGCTTGACCGAGCGCAGCGGCTCGGGGCTGGGCAGGGGCCGGGAACAGGCGGCCAACAGGGCTGCGGCGCAGGCTAAGGCGGCGCCAATTTGAATTGACTTCAGAAACATATGAACGGTTGGGAGTGGGGGTTGACAGGCCATTACAAACTCTAATGACCAATTGGTTAGTAATTTAATTTAAATCTGACAGGTTGTCAAGCTGCTGAGGTCCAATGAGTGAAGTTCAACGGGCCCGGCTCGGCACTTGAAAAATTGCGCAACTTACGAGAAGTGGGCCAGCAGGGACGCCAATCGAGCGGTCGGCAGCCGCTGCTGCTGCAGGCAAAATAAGCCCATGCCAGCAATCCGCGCAAGCGCCTCTGCCCCAGCCATCGGGCACTATGAAAATTTTCCGGTGGCCTCCTGGCTCTGCCCGGCCAGGCTGCGCCCACCGATTGCCGCGATTTATCACTTTGCCCGCACGGCCGATGACATCGCCGACGAGGGTAATGCCCACGCGGCAGAGCGGTTGCAAGCGCTGTGCGACTACCGGCAAGAGCTACTTGGCGCCTGCGCCGATGGGCCACTGCCCCGAAGCGGCCGCTGGGGCTGGGTGTTTTACCCACTTCAGCAGGCCATCCGGGCGCACCGGTTACCTGTGCAGTTGCTGCACGACCTGCTTGACGCCTTTGTTCAGGATGTCGAGAAAACCCGCGATGGTGCCGATTACGCCAATCCGGGCGAACTGCTGTCGTACTGCGCTCGGTCTGCCAACCCGATCGGGCGCCTGCTACTTCACCTCTACGGCGTGAGAGACGCGTTGGCTCTGGCGCAGAGCGACCAGATCTGCACCGCCCTGCAACTGATCAATTTTTGGCAGGACCTGAGTGTCGACATACCGCGTGGGCGCATTTACCTGACTCAGGCCGACTGCGAGGAGCATGGCGTGGCCCGCGCCGACCTGCTGGCCTGCCGGCAAACCCAACCGATCACCCGTTTGATTGCACAGCAACTGCGCCTGGCTGAGGTCCGAATGCAGCAGGGTGCAGCACTGGTGCACCGGGTACCGGGTCGGGCCGGCTGGGAATTGCGGCTGGTCGTACAGAGTGGCTTGCGCATGGTGGAGCGCATTGAAGCGATGAAATTTGCCACCATCAGCCAACGCCCCACTTTGGGCCGTGGCGACCTGCCGCTGATGCTCTGGCGCGCGCTCTGGATGTAACAATAGCCAGATGAGCCCAGAGCAGTACGTAGCGCAAAAAGCGGCCGCCTCGGGCAGCAGTTTTTACTATGCTTTTTTATTCTTGCCGGCGCCGCGGCGCGCCGCAATCACCGCCTTTTATGCCTTTTGCCGCGAAGTCGACGACATCGTGGACGACACCCTTGACGTTGGTGTGGCAGCCAGCAAACTGGCCTGGTGGCAGACCGAAGTGGCGCAGGCCTTTGCTGGCAAGCCCAGCCACCCTGTCATGCGTGCGCTGATGCCGCTGGCAGCCGTCTATGCCGTCGAAGAGGGTCATCTGCAAAAAGTGATTCAGGGTTGCCAAATGGACCTGGAGCAAACCCGCTACCTCGACTACCCTGGCCTGCAACGCTATTGCCACCTGGTTGCCGGCATCGTGGGCGAGGTGGCGGCCAATATTTTTGGCCGCACCCAGGCCCAAACCACGGCCTACGCACACAAGCTGGGGCAGGCGCTGCAGTTGACAAACATCCTGCGCGATGTTGGCGAAGATGCACTGCGTGGGCGCATTTACCTGCCGGTCAACGAGTTGCAGCAGTTTGAAGTGAAGGCACAAGATATATTGCAGCGCAGCTATTCACCCCGCTTCACTGCCCTGATGCAGTTTCAGGCGCAGCGCGCCCAGCAACTCTACGACGAGGCGCTGGCACTGCTGCCCAGCACGGACCGACGCGCCCAAAAACCAGGTCTGATGATGGCCAGCATTTACCGGGCCCTGCTGGGCGAGATTGAGCGCGACAACTTTCGGGTGCTGCACCAACGCATCAGCCTCACACCCCTGCGTAAATTTTGGCTGGCCTGGCGGGTACAGGCGCTGGGACGGCTTTGAGGCCCGCCGAGGCCAAGCCGCTGGCGCTAGCCATTATTGGCGCCGGTTGGGCTGGCATGGCCGCGGCGGTAGAGGCCGTGCAGGCCGGGCATGCGGTGACAGTCTTCGAGGCGACGCGCCAAACCGGAGGGCGGGCCCGCGCGCTACCGGGCGTTGTGTGTAACGGCCAAGCGCTTGACTTGGACAACGGCCAGCACATCTTGATTGGGGCTTACACCGAAACCCTTCGCCTGATGCGCCAGGTGGGCGTGCCCATCGAGCAGGCCCTGCACAGCCTGCCCATGAACCTGCGCTTTGCCGACGGCGCTGGCCTGCGCCTGCCAAACTTGCCGGCGCCTTTCAATACTCTGGTCGGGCTGCTCACGGCCGAAGGCTGGCAGTGGCAAGACAAAGCTGGATTGCTGCGCGCTGTGCTGGGCTGGAAATGGCGCGGCTTTGATTGCGCCAGCGGGCTCAGCGTGGCCGAGCTGTGCCATGGCCTCACGCCGCGGGTGATGGCCGAGTTGATCGAACCCCTGTGCGTATCGGCCCTGAACACGCCGTCGCCTCGGGCCAGCGCCAGCGTATTTCTGCGTGTGCTGGGGGACGCCCTGTTTGGCGTGGCGGGAGGTTCTCGGCTGCTGCTACCCCGGGTTGACTTGGGCACACTCTTTCCGCAGGCCGCAGCCCGCTGGCTGGTGCAGCGGGGTGGTGCAATCAGGCTCGACAGTCGGGTCAAGCGCTTGGTGCATCAGGATGAGCATTGGCAAATCGAAGGCCAAGTGTTTGACAACGTGATCTTGGCCACCTCTGCCCTGCAAGCAGTGCGGCTGCTAGACGACCTGACGCCTAGCCTGCCCGGGGCGATGGCCGAGCCGGTGCGGCATTGGAGCGACATGAGCCGGGCCCTGAAGTTTGAGGCCATCACCACGGTCTATGCCTGGGCTCCCCAGGCGCGCCTGTCACAGCCTATGCTGGCCCTACGCAGCCAAGCGGGTTCGAACGCGCCCGCTCAGTTTGTTTTTGACCGCGGTCAGCTCGGCGGGCCGGCCGGTCTGCTGGCCTTTGTGGTCAGCGCCAGCCAAGGCGAGCATCAGAGCCTGCAGCAACAAGTGTTGCAGCAGGCACAGGCGCAACTTGGGCTGCATCTGCACGCGGTGCAAACAGTGGTTGAAAAGCGCGCCACCTTCGCCTGTACGCCTGGCCTGCAGCGCCCACCCGTGCGCATCGGCCCGGGCCTGTTTGCCTGCGGCGATTATGTTGCCGGCCCCTACCCGGCAACGCTTGAAGGCGCAGTGCGTAGCGCCATTGCTGCGGTCAAGGACTTATAGGCCTGTCATCGCAGCCTAGGGCTTGGCATAACTCGCCTAAGTGCCTCACTTTGGCATGGGGCTGCGGCACATGCCCCCAAACCTCGGCCCCCCGGTTCAGCCAGACCGCCTGCATGCCGGCGCTCAAGGCGCCCAGCACATCCAGCGCTGCGTCGTCGCCAACATGCAAGACTTGTTGTGGCGCAAGCCCAAGCCGGCGACAAGCAGCATCAAAAATTCGCCCATCAGGCTTTGCTACGCCCGCGTCAAAGGCGCTGACACTGGCTTTGAAAAAATGCTCAATACCTACCCGCGCTAAATCGGCATTACCGTTTGACAGCGCCAGCAAGGGGTAGCGGGAGGCGAGTTGCGCCAGTGCAGGCAAAGCATCTTCATAAAACTCCACCCGATTGCGTTCGGCATAAAACACTTCAAAGGCAGCGGGCGCCAGGGCAGCGTCTTCGTTGCACTGCTGCAGGGCCAGCTCAATCAAGGCCTGGCGCTGGTAGCTCAAATCATGCAGCAGGTCAGGCCGCGCCCGGGTCACCAGCTCACGCAAACCCGCCCGACTTTGGGCCTGCGCCAGCAGTGCGGCGGCGACTGGCGCACGAGGCCTGAGCCAGTTTGCCAGCGCCACCTCGGCCCGCGCAATGGTCGGCCAGACCGGCCACAAAGTGTCGTCCAGATCTAGGCTGATCGCCCTGATTGCTGAAATATCAAGCATAGGTGAGGGAGAATACCGCATGCCTGAGAAACAAACCGCCCCCTTTGCTCAGGAGCCGCGCTTCAGCCACGGGCAGGCTTCTCGAACCGCTTTGCTGTTTTGCAACCTGGGCACACCTACGAGCCCCACAGCGGCCGACGTGCGGCGTTTTTTAGCCGAATTTTTGAGCGATGCCCGCGTGGTGGAAATCCCCCGCCTGCTCTGGCTGCTAATTTTGCACGGCATTATTTTGCGCGTGCGGCCGGCCAAGTCAGCGGCCAAATACGCCAGCATCTGGACGCCTGAGGGCTCGCCGCTCAAGGTCTGGACCGAAAAACAAGCCCTGGGCCTGCAGCGCTGGCTCGCCGAGGCAGGCCACGAGGTAACGGTGCGCTACGCCATGCGCTACGGCCAGACCTCGATCGCCGAACAATTGGACAGACTCAAGGCCGAAGGCGTGACCCGGGTGCTGGTGTTGCCGGCCTACCCACAGTACTCTGCGACCACCACCGCCAGCCTGTTTGATGCCGTGTACCGCTGGGCTTCACGGGTGCGCACCCTGCCCGAACTGCGCTTTGTCAACCACTATCATGACCACCCCGCCTACATTGGCGCACTGGCGCGCAACATCCAAGAGCACTGGGCCAGGCATGGCCGGGCCGAGCAGTTGGTGATGAGTTTTCATGGGGTGCCCGAGCGCACCCTGCAACTCGGCGACCCCTACCACTGCGAATGCTTCAAAACCGCCCGCCTGCTGGCCCAAGCACTAGGGCTATCGGACGAAGCCTACAAGGTGACATTTCAGTCCCGGCTAGGCCGGGCCAAGTGGCTGCAACCCTACACCGAGCCCACGCTGATCGCGCTCGGACAGGCCGGCGTCGAGCGGGTCGATGTAGTCTGCCCGGGCTTTACCAGCGACTGCCTGGAAACCCTCGAAGAGATCAATATGGAGGCACGAGACGCGTTTTCGCACGCTGGCGGGAAAGAGTTCCACTACATCGCCTGCCTGAATGACCAGCCCCACTGGATTCAGGCGATGGGCGAACTCGCAGAGCAACACCTCTGCGGTTGGCCCACCCGGCCACCCACTGCAGCGCAAGAACTGGCCAAATCACGCACCCAGGCGCTGGCCCTCGGCGCCCCAGATTGAGCTGAATTTAATTGGGTCAGATTCCAATTAATCTCGATCAGCCAATCGTTCGTGACCTCTAAAAAAATGGCCTCTAGGTACCGCTACTTTGGGGCCTTTAGGCCGTCTATTGGTCAGGTGAAAGGATTCGAACCTTCGACCCTCTGGTCCAGGATGGCGGCGTTGATCTTGAGTTCCCCGGCACTGCAGTTCGGGCAGCGCTGCATGTCGATGTCAAACACGGGCTTGAGCAGCCGTGCCCAACTGATGCGCTGCACCGGGGCCTTCCCAGCCTTGACCTCGCACTTGGCCGCGGCAGCGGCTTCGCTGGCTGGTTACTCGTGCGCCGGCGGCCCCGGCGGCACCACCAGCGAGCGCAGCTTGGCATTCGGGACCAACACCCCGTGGAACCGGATCAGGTGCAGCCTCGGTCGCGGAAGCAGCGCCGCCAGCCGCTGAAGGAATTCCAGCGGGCTCATCACCAAGTGCGTGCAGCCGTCGCGCCAGGTGGTCTTGAGCTTGGGTTCCACCTGACCGGCGGCGTTGAGCTGCACTCTCTGGTCTGCCAGCGCCGGCCGGTTGATGGTGCGGCACAGCTGCTCCAGCCGCTTGCGCTCGTGTACTTCGACCGCCAACCAGGGGATCAGGCGTGGGCAATGATCGTGTTGCTGGTCAATTCCACGTAAGCGACAGACTCGAAGGCCACTGCAATCCGGTCAAGATTACCCAAGACGAGTGGCAGCAAAATCGAGTTTGGCATGTTCCCCGTAGAAATCTGCAACAGGCGCAGTGGCGACCCATGAACAATGTGGGACGTCACAAAGTCGCCATCCTTGCTGATGACGACGCGCCCTTCAGAGTCAGCCAGGCGGGTGATGTACAAGTCGCTGCTGCGGTTTTCGTCTGGCAGATTCAGCGTGTGAACAGCATCGTGCCCTGCACCCGTCAAGGCAACCGCGAGCTTTACTGGCAATTGCGCATCAACGATGAACTTCACGCTGCCAGAAGTTCAACACGGTTGGTTTGCGTGAGTCGCGCAGCGTAGGCAAGCGCGGCATAGATGTCGTCGGCTTCCAGATCCGGGTAGTCCACCAGAACGTCTGCCACCGTCATGCCACCTGCCAGCCACTCCAGTACCGATTGCACGGGATAACGCAAGCCACGAATGCATGGCTTGCCATGGCAAATGTCGGGGTTGCTTGTGATGCGGTCCATAGTCGGATATTACTCTGGTTGACAGCTTTCTACACCATGCCGCCCCAGCCTCTTTACCGAGGCGACTCTAGACACTGTGCAACTTGCGATCGATTGACAGTGCGCGAAACCCGGCATAGGCCATCGTGCAGCGCCGGCGGTATGTGAATGGCAAATTTGTCTTCACGTACCAGTCGGTCGTCAAGGAGGGCATGCCCCCAATGCACGCCGGCGCGTGGAAACTCAGAACAAATCTGCATTCCAGAAGGCACGCAATGGTGTCGGCTTGAGCCAACTGCGGGTGCACGATCTGCGCCACACCTATGGCCAGCGTTTACGAGACGCTGGCGTGAGCGAGGAAGACCGTGCGCTGCTGCTTGGGCATGCGGACAGCGGAATGCCACGGCACTCTGCGGCGGCGACCGTGGCCAAGTTACTTGAGGCATCCAATGCCCTGCTCAAAACCCGCGATCGCACAATGGTGCTGCGGGTGGCGAACGGGTGAAAGAAGGAAAAAAGTCGCGCAAATGTCCCGCAAAAAAAGAAGGGTTGGCAGGTGCTAACCGGCTAACTCTTGAATTGATGGTCGGGGCGAAAGGATTCGAACCTTCGACCCTCTGGTCCCAAACCAGATGCGCTACCAGGCTGCGCTACACCCCGACGTGGCCGACATTGTAACGTCTTACCCTGCCGGCTCAGGGCCTGTTGACCCCTTGGATGGCGCTTGCGCGCCATGGCTACGCTATATTTGCACCATGACCGCAGCATCGCCGCCGTTGACCTGGCTCACCGCCGGGCAAGCCTTTCCGAAGCCGGGCCTGGCCTGGGGCGCTGGCAGCCCTGCACCGGGACTGCTTGCGGCTGGCGGGAGTCTGGATGCACAGACCCTCTGTGAAGCCTATCGCCAAGGTATTTTTCCCTGGTCGAGCGCGCGCCAACCGACGCTTTGGTGGAGCCCAGACCCGCGTATGGTGCTGCAGCCCAGTCAGTTCCAACTGCATGCCTCCCTGAAAAAAACCCTCCGCCGGTTTAGCACCAGTCCCGACCGCGAGTTGCGCTTCAACACGGCTTTTGACACGGTTATCGAAGCTTGTGCCAGCAGCGCCCGCGAGGGTCAGGGCGGCACCTGGGTGTTGCCGTCCATGATCGATGCCTACAGCGAGTTGCACCGAGACGGCCTGGCCCACAGTGTGGAGACCTGGGTTGGCGAGGAACTGGTGGGCGGCTTGTACTGCGTGGCTCTGGGCAAAGCAGTGTTTGGCGAATCAATGTTCAGCCGTACCACGGACGCGTCGAAAATCGCCCTTGCGGGGCTGGTGAGTTTTTGCCTCAAGCACGGTATATCGCAAATCGACTGCCAACAAAACACCCGCCACCTGGCGTCCCTGGGCGCACAGGAAATGTCCCGGGCAGCCTTCATGGAGGGCCTGGCGGCTGCACTGGCGCAGGCGTCGCCCGCCTGGGTGTTTGACAAATTGGATTGGCAACACCTCATACCCCAAGCCCCCGCCTGATATGACGCATCTCAAGGATTTACCGCTGCAGACCCTGCAGTTCTATGCCACTGCGCCGTACGCCTGCAGCTATTTACCTGATCAACAAGCCAGGTCACAAGTGGCAACCCCAAGTCACCTGATCAACAATGCCACCTACTCGGATCTGGTGAGCAAGGGTTTCCGGCGCAGCGGTATGTTCACCTACCGACCCTACTGTGATGGCTGCCGCGCCTGTGTGCCGCTGCGGGTTTTGACAGCGCAGTTTGTACCCGACCGAAGCCAACGCCGGGCCTGGGCGAGACATCGCAGCCTGGAGGCTCGGGTGCTCAAGCTGTGCTTTGTCGAGGAACACTACCAGCTCTACCTGCGCTACCAAAGCGCCAGACACGCGGGGGGCGGTATGGATCAGGACAGCGTCGACCAATACACCCAGTTCCTGCTCCAAAGCCGGGTCAATTCCCGTTTGGTAGAGTTTCGCGGCGCGGCAGCGCCAGGGCAGTCGGGCGAACTGAAAATGGTTGCAATTTTGGATGTTCTGGATGACGGAATTTCTGCTGTCTACACGTTCTACCACCCAGACCCACGCGACAGTTTTGGCACCTACAGCGTGTTGTGGCAAATCGAGCAAGCCAGGTCCTTAAAACTGCTCTATGTTTATTTGGGCTACTGGATACAAGAGAGCCCGAAGATGAACTACAAACGCAGCTTCTCGCCTTGCGAGTTGCTGCACAACGGAGCTTGGGCGGTCGCGCCCAAGCCCTGAGCAGCCAGCGATTCACCTGCGCGCTGGGCGCCGCTTATAAGGCGAGGACATCATCTGCATCCAAGTCGAGCGCGAAAGCGCCCGAGGATGATTTTTTCACATGGTAAAATAAAGGTCGCTTTTCCAGGAGTATTCGTGCGAAAAACAGAGCCCGGCGCCCAAGCAACACCAACCGTTCAGGTGATAGAACGCATGTTCGCATTGATGGATGTTTTAGCCTCTCGAGAAGAGGCCATGTCGCTGAAGGAGATCAGCGAAAAAACTGGGCTGCACCCCTCCACCACCCACCGGATTCTCAATGATCTGGCAACCGGACGGTTTGTTGACCGACCCCATCCCGGCAACTACCGGCTCGGGATGCGCCTGCTCGAACTTGGCAATTTGGTGAAAAGCCGGCTCAATGTCCGTGACGCTGCGCTGCTGCCCATGCGCGAGTTGCATAAACTGATTGCACAACCGGTCAACCTGAGCGTGCGCCAGGGCGACGAAATTATTTATGTTGAACGGGCCTATAGCGAGCGCTCCGGCATGCAGGTCGTGCGCGCCATTGGCGGGCGCGCACCCCTGCACCTGACCTCCGTGGGCAAGTTGTTTCTGGCCGCTGACGACCCAGTGCGGGTACGCGCCTACGCCGCGCGCACCGGGCTGGCTGGCCACACCAAAAATAGCCTGACCCAGTTGGCTATCCTGGAGCGTGATTTGTCCCGAGTGCGTCAATACGGGGTGGCACGTGACAATGAAGAACTCGAACTCGGAGTGCGCTGCATGGCCGCCGGTATTTATGACGACCAGGGCAGGTTGGCGGCAGGCCTTTCAATTTCTGCACCCGCGGAGCGTCTGGAAGAGGCTTGGCTGGGCAAACTCAAGGCCACGGCCAACGAGATATCTGCCAGCATGGGCCACCACGCCGGCCTGCCACGCGCCTAGCCTCGAGGCCTATAGGCTTGCTATCCGAAGTGGCAAATCAGCAGCAGCAGACAAAGCCCGCGCAGGCGCTTGGTTGCCCGACTCCATCCAGCGCCGTACCCGCTCGGCATCGGCCAGGCGGGTCAACTTTCCAGCCGAGTCTAAAAACACCATGATCAGTTTGCGCCCAGCTACCCGGGCTTGCATCACCAGACATTGCCCGGCTTCAGAGATGTAACCAGTCTTTTGCAGGCCAATCTCCCAAGCCGGGTTTTTGACCAGGCGGTTGGTGTTTTTAAAGTCAAGTGTGCGCCGGCCCACTGCCACCTGGTGCCCAGGCGAGGTGGAGAATTCGCGCAGGATCGGGTCCTCGTAGGCAAACCCAACCAGTTTGGCCAAGTCGTTCGCGCTGGACTGATTTTTGCTCGACAGGCCGGTGGGTTCGACATAGCGGGTGTCAACCATGCCGATCAATTTGGCCTTGGCGTTCATGGCCTCCACAAACACCGACATGCCACCCGGGTGCG
Source organism: Comamonadaceae bacterium (assembly GCA_014190675.1). GTDB lineage: Bacteria > Pseudomonadota > Gammaproteobacteria > Burkholderiales > Burkholderiaceae_C > Rhodoferax. Next base: position 22,449 of record BJGT01000001.1, read on the forward strand.
CCCGCCCGAGCGCATGGGCTGCTCGGTTTTCGCTAGACATCAGGGCCAGGTGCAGGAGTTCTGCCCGGGTCAGTTCCGCACCAACCAAAAGCCGTGACCGGCTACCCTTTTCGGTATCCACGTCGGCCTGGGCGATGGTGATCTTTTCATCCATGTCCAAATGAGCCTCGCTGACCACCAGACCGGTCATGAGTTTGGTGAGTGAAGCAATCGGCAGCACCGCCATCTCATTTTTGCTGAACAAAACCTCGCGGGTATCTTGATCGATCACCAGTGCCACACTGGATTTAAGGTCCAGTGGATCGCGGGATGCATGGAGGCCCGCGAGTTGTCCGAAAGACGGGGGCAGGGGCTTGGCCGCCGGCCTGACAACCGATTTTTTTCTGGCGATTGCCTTAGGGCCCTGGGCCTTGCTACCAGACTTGGCACTTTTGGTCGACTGGGCGCCCCCGAGAGCCGCCTTGCTTGGTGCGGCAGTTGCCTGGGCAGCAAGGGCGCTAGGCCCGCCACCAAGCAGAACTGCCAGAAACAAGCCCAGGAGGGCAGCACAAACGCTAGGAATTTTCTTCACGAAGGTCTAACTCCAGCATTGGCAAAGGCGTTTTTACGCAAAAAAATCATCATAAAGCGAGTCTAGTCCAAAAACACAGCCCAAATCAGATACTTGCGTGATTTTCTTAAACCAAGACAGCAGACGTCAAGAGGCATTGCCCCGGCCCATTCCTAACGAAACATGCAAACACGGACCCATCGCTTGGGCTTTGGCCTGACTCCTGCGAGTTGACCTAGCCCTGAGCGGCCACCCGTTCGGCTTTGCTGTGCAATTTGTTCAGGGCACTCAAGTAAGCCTTGGCGGAGGCGACCACGATGTCGGGGTCAGCGCCGACACCATTGACGACCCGCCCGCTGTTTTGCAAACGCACGGTCACCTCGCCCTGACTTTCGGTAGAGCCACTGATCGCGTTAACAGAGTAGAGCACCATCTCCGCGCCACTTTTTACCAGTGACTCTATCGCCTTGAGCGAAGCGTCCACCGGACCGTTTCCGTCGGAGTCGCCTTTGACCTCCTTGCCCTGCACGGTAAAAACCACGCTTGCCTGCGGTCTTTCACCGGTTTCGCTGCGCTGAGACAAAGACACGAAACCATACTGCTCGTCTTCTTGCGGCCTCCCCTTGTCGCTGGTCAGCGCCAAAATATCTTCTTCGAATATTTCGCTTTTACGGTCAGCCAGTTCCTTGAACTTGGCAAAGGCCGTGTTGATGTCGGCCTCGCTCTCGAGTTGAACACCGAGTTCGACCAGGCGCTGCTTGAAGGCATTGCGCCCGCTGAGTTTGCCCAGCACGATCTTATTGGCGCTCCAGCCCACATCCTCGGCCCGCATGATCTCGTAGGTGTCTCTGGCCTTGAGCACACCGTCCTGATGGATGCCAGAGGCATGGGCAAAGGCATTGGCACCGACCACGGCCTTGTTGGGCTGCACCACAAAACCCGTGGTCTGACTGACCATGCGACTGGCGGCCAAAATATGCTTGGTGTCGATGTTGAGGTCAAGTCCGAAGTAATCGCGCCGGGTTTTGACCGCCATCACAATTTCTTCCAGGCTGCAATTGCCCGCCCGCTCACCGAGGCCGTTGATCGTGCACTCAACCTGCCGTGCGCCGCCAATCTTCACGCCGGCCAGCGAATTAGCAACGGCCATGCCGAGGTCGTTGTGGCAGTGAACTGACCAGACCGCCTGATCTGAGTTGGGAATGCGCTCGCGCAGTTCTTTGATAAACAGGCCATAGAGTTCGGGCACGGCATAGCCAACAGTGTCTGGCACGTTGATGGTGGTGGCGCCCTCCTTGATCACCGCTTCAAGCACCCGGCACAGGTAATCTGGGTCGCTGCGGTAACCGTCTTCGGGACTGAACTCAACATCGGCCACCAGATTACGGGCAAATCGAACCGACAGTTTTGCCTGCTCGAACACCTGGTCTGGCGACATGCGCAACTTTTTCTCCATGTGTAGCGGCGATGTGGCAATAAAGGTGTGGATCCGCGACCGGTTGGCGCCCTTGAGGGCTTCGGCTGCGCGAGAGATATCCCGGTCATTGGCTCGCGAAAGGGAGCACACTGTGGCGTCTTTAATTGTTTTGGCAATCAGTTGCACCGCCTCAAAATCACCATTGGAGCTGGCCGCAAAACCGGCCTCGATCACATCAACTTTGAGCCGCTCGAGTTGACGCGCAATCCGCAGCTTTTCGTCTTTGGTCATGGAGGCTCCGGGCGACTGCTCACCGTCGCGCAAAGTGGTGTCAAAAATAATCAACTTATCGCTCATGTCAGTCTCCTTGAAGGCTTTGCGTCAAATGTCGATGAGGGCCCACCAACAAAAAAGCCCGTAGCGTTTGCTTACGGGCTTGAGATGGTGGTGAACGCAGGCGCTACCGTCTCAGCCCGTCGGGCTTCAGTAGTAGCGCTAGCAGCATGATGTTCATCTTTAAATCCTAACATAGTTCAATCGGCAAGCCCGGGGCCTTATTTGTGCAGGCCTCGCTCGTCAGGCTCTTCGGTCGAGGTGCTGATGACGCTGGTCTGCACACCTTTGACCTTGCGCCAACCGTAGATCAGGTAGCCGCTCACGCCATAGAGCACGAAAAGGCTGAAAATCACAATCGGCGGATCAATGTTGATGATGGCAATCACAAGCGCAATCATCACGATCACCGCGAAGGGCACGCTTTTCTTCATGTGCACGTCCTTGAAGCTGTAAAAAGGCACATTGGTGACCATGGTCAGGCCCGAGCACAGGGCCAAGGCGAACATGGGCCAGGCGACTGAACTGCCTTTGATACCCTGATCGGTCATCAACCAGATAAAGCCGGCCACCAGGGCCGCGGCTGCCGGCGAGGGCAAGCCCTGGAAGTAGCGCTTGTCCACCACGCCGGTGTTGACGTTGAACCGGGCCAAGCGCAGCGCCGCACACGCGCAATACACAAAAGCGGCAATCCAACCCCAGCGGCCCAGGCCCTGCAAAGCCCAAACATAAGAGATGATCGCCGGAGCAGCCCCGAAGGACACCATGTCCGAGAGCGAGTCCATTTGCTCGCCAAATGCACTTTGGGTGTTGGTCATTCGCGCTACGCGGCCATCCAGGCTATCGAGCACCATGGCGCAGAAGATGCCATAGGCGGCCAGGTCAAAGTGGCCGTTGATGGCCATGATGACCGCATAAAAGCCACCAAAAAGAGCCGCTAGGGTGACCAGATTGGGCAACATATAGATGCCCTTTCGCCGCTTTCGCACCAGCAGCGTGCCACCATCAGCAAGGTCTGGGTCGCTGCCGTCTTCTTGCATACAGTTGTTTTCCGTCTGGGGTTGCGCAGCAACCGACAAAGGCCACTACAGTGGCCTGTGCCAGATGTTAATGCCGGGACATCAATAGCGCATCAGTTGCGGGTTTGGTCGACCAGCTTATTCTTCTTTATCCAAGGCATCATAGCCCGAAGAGTCTCACCGACCGTCTCTATCTGGTGCTCAGACATCAAGCGGCGGCGACTCAGCAGGGTGGGCGCACCGGCCTTGTTTTCAAGAATAAAGCTCTTTGCATATTCTCCAGTTTGGATGTCCTTGAGACACTGACGCATAGCCTCCTTGGTCGCGCTCGTGACGATTTTAGGACCCGTCACATACTCGCCGTACTCGGCATTGTTGGAGATGGAGTAATTCATGTTGGCGATGCCGCCCTCATAAATCATGTCCACAATCAATTTGAGTTCGTGCAAGCACTCGAAGTAAGCCATCTCGGGCGCATAACCGGCCTCCACCAGAGTCTCAAAACCTGCCTTGATCAACTCGACTGTGCCACCGCACAGCACAGCCTGCTCGCCAAACAGGTCGGTCTCGGTCTCCTCCCGGAAATTGGTCTCGATGATGCCGGCCTTACCGCCGCCGTTGGCCATGGCGTAGCTCAAGGCCAGGTCTCGCGTGCGCCCGGAGCGGTCTTGGTGCACCGCTATGAGATGCGGCACCCCCCCACCCTGCGCGTAAGTGCCGCGCACCGTGTGTCCGGGTGCTTTGGGCGCCACCATCCAGACATCCAGATCGGCCCGGGGACTGACCAGACCGTAGTGCACGTTGAAGCCGTGGGCAAAAACAAGCGATGCCCCTGACTTGATATTGGGCTCGACATCATGGGTGTAGACGGTGCCGATTTGCTCATCGGGCAGCAAAATCATGACCACATCAGCGGCCTTCACCGCATCGGCAACCTCGGCCACGTGCAGGCCAGCTTTTTCCACTTTGGGCCAGGAAGCGCCCCCCTTACGCAAGCCCACCACGACCTTCACGCCGCTGTCATTAAGGTTTTGCGCATGGGCGTGACCTTGACTTCCATAGCCGATGATGGCCACGGTTTTTCCCTTGATCAGGCTCAGATCGCAGTCTTTGTCGTAATAAACTTTCATTTTCTTCTCCGTTGTAAAAATTAAACTCTCAGGATTCGTTCGCCACGGCCAATGCCACTCGAGCCGGTTCTGACCGTTTCCAAAATCGCGCTGCGCTCAATAGCCTCTAAAAATGCGTCATTCTTGGTTTGGTCGCCGGTTAGCTCGATGGTGTAGCTTTTTTCCGTGACGTCAATGATTCTGCCGCGAAAAATGTCAGTCATGCGCTTCATCTCTTCGCGCTCCTTGCCAACCGCGCGCACCTTAACCATCATCAGTTCACGTTCGATGTAGCCACCTTCGGTCAGATCAACCACCTTGACGACCTCGATCAAACGGTTCAGATGCTTGGTGATTTGTTCGATGACATCGTCTGAGCCGGCGGTCTGAATCGTCATGCGGGACAGGCTGGCGTCCTCGGTCGGGGCAACCGTCAAAGACTCTATGTTGTAACCACGGGCAGAAAAAAGGCCTACCACTCGGGACAGGGCGCCAGGTTCGTTTTCGAGCAAAACTGCAATGATGTGTTTCATGGTGTGTGATCCCTCTTTTCACCGCCCTCCCCCTGCAGCGATAACCGCAGGACTCGGCAAGCAATAGATTCGTCAAAAATAGTTTACAAATCTTCCGAGCCAAGCAACATTTCGGTAATGCCCATGCCCGCCTTGACCATGGGGTACACGTTCTCTGTTGGGTCGGTTCGAAAATCCATGAAAACGGTGCGGTCTTTAAGCTTACGCGCCTCGCGCAGGGCAGGCTCCACGTCTTGCGGCTTTTCGATCAGCATGCCGACATGGCCATAGGCCTCTGCGAGCTTCACAAAATTCGGCAACGCATCCATATAACTGTGGCTATAGCGGCCTTCATAATCAATTTCTTGCCATTGCCGCACCATGCCCAGGTAGCGGTTGTTCAAGGACACGATCTTTATTGGCGTGTTGTACTGCAAACAGGTGGAGAGTTCCTGGATGCACATCTGCACCGAGCCCTCCCCAGTGATGCAAAACACCTCGGCTTGCGGTTTGGCCAACTTGATGCCCATGGCATAGGGAATCCCCACGCCCATGGTGCCTAGGCCGCCCGAGTTGATCCAGCGCCGGGGCTGATCGAAGCGGTAGTACTGTGCGGCCCACATTTGGTGCTGGCCGACGTCCGAGGTGATGTAGGCCTCAACATCTTTGGTCATGTCCCAGAGCGTTTGCACCACATGCTGTGGTTTGACAACATCGCCGCTGCCAGGGTCATACTTCAGGCAATCGCGCTGGCGCCAGCCCTCGATGGTGGTCCACCAAGCCGCTAGTGCATCGCTCTCGGCCCTGGTGCTGCTTTCTTTGATCATGGCAATCATTTCGGCGAGCACATCTTTGACATCGCCGACGATCGGTATGTCGACCTTCACCCGCTTGGAAATGCTGGAGGGGTCGATGTCGATGTGAATAATTTTTCGCTCGTTTTGAGCGAAATGCTTGGGATTGCCGATCACCCGATCGTCAAAACGCGCGCCCACAGCAAGCAAAACATCGCAGTGTTGCATGGCATTGTTCGCTTCTACGGTGCCGTGCATGCCCAACATGCCCAAAAACTTACGGTCGCTCGCCGGGTAGGCACCCAAGCCCATCAGGGTGTTGGTGCAGGGGTAGCCGAGCATGTCAACGAGGGTTCGCAATTCGGCCGAGGCATTGCTCAACAAAACACCGCCGCCGGTGTAGATGTATGGGCGCTTGGCTGTAAGCAACAGTTGCAGCGCCTTGCGAATCTGCCCACCATGGCCCTTGCGGACCGGGTTGTAGGAACGCATTTCAATGGTCTCAGGCTGACCGGCATACGGTGTCTTTTTAAACGACACATCCTTCGGGATATCCACCACAACCGGACCGGGGCGGCCGCTGCGCGCGATATGAAAAGCTTTTTTCATGATGCTGGCCATGTCGCGCACGTCTTTGACCAAAAAATTATGCTTGACTATCGGGCGCGTGATGCCCACTGTGTCGCACTCCTGAAAAGCATCTAGGCCGATGGCATGGGTGGGCACCTGACCGGTCAAAATCACCATCGGAATGCTGTCCATATAGGCGGTGGCGATGCCGGTGACCGCATTGGTCACGCCTGGACCGGATGTCACGAGGGCAACGCCAACATCTCCGGTCGCCCTGGCGTAGCCGTCAGCTGCATGCACGGCGGCCTGTTCATGGCGAACCAGCACATGTTGAATGGTGTCTTGCTTGTAAAAAGCGTCATAAATGTGCAGCACTGCGCCGCCCGGGTAGCCCCAGACGAATTTGACGCCTTCCGCCTGCAGGGCCCTGACCAGAATCTCTGCGCCCCGTAACTCGGGCACGACAGTGCCAGTTGATACTGGTTGGTTGGCAGCACTCGCCAACGCAGCCGAAGCGATTTCAGCTTTTGAAATTTCCATGATGAACCTTTGTGAATTTCTCTAACGAAAAACCTTGGGTGCTCCTTTGATGACCCTTGTGAGGCCTCCTCGGAACTTGAGGCCAAAACCATAGACGCAGCGAATAATGCGTCGGGCCTTGACCCTTTTGCCGTTTAATTTGCAGACCTCATTATCACACTGCAAAATTCCGCCCAGCTGACCGACTTCAGATTCGCGGCCCCGATGTCATAATTATCGAGGCTCATGCGCCGGATTTAGGCCTCCGAGCGAGTTCAGCCCGGGCACTACTGCACACGCACCACAACTCCTTTTGGCTACCGAACAAGAACTCACTGAATTCCTTAAGAGCGTTGAGAAACGGGCCTTCAAACGCTCTGTCTACCATGTTCGCAATGAGGAATCAGCCCTCGATATCGTGCAAGAAAGCATGATGAAGTTGGCCGAGCACTACGGCCATAAACCTGCTGCCGAGTTGCCTATGCTGTTTCAGCGCATACTGTCCAACTGCACGCTGGACTGGTTCCGAAGGCAAAAATCCAGAAGCCGAATTTTTTCAAACTTCAGCGATTTCCAACCCGCTACTGATGACGATGATGACTTTGACCTGCTTGCGATCCTGCCGGCAACCCAAGAATTGCAGTTTGTCGAGAGCACTCAGAGTGCCGCCGAGCGCAGCCAAACCCTGTTGGCGATCGAAATCGAGATCGCAGCCCTGCCCGGGCGTCAACGAGAAGCCTTTCTGTTGCGTTACTGGGAAGAACTTGACACCGCTGAAACCGCGGCGGCAATGGGTTGTTCGGAGGGCAGTGTCAAAACACATTGCTACCGGGCGATTCAGGCTTTAGCAAACGCGCTGCGGGCAAAAGGCACTACACCATGACAAATTCAATCGATGACCAAAACCTGCTGGCAGCTGATCGCTTTGCCTTCAGAATCGCCAGCAGCCTGTCCGCAGGTTCGAATGACTTGCCGTACGAAGTCACGGAACGTCTGCGCGCGGCTCGGGTGCGGGCGGTGGCGCGGCGCAAAGGTGCGGCAGCCCAGCCGCAACTGGCCAGCCAAGGCGGGGGGGCACTGGGCTTGGTGATGCTGGGCTGGCGGGGCAGCCCGCTTTGGGGGCAAATCATCGGCGCAGCGGCCTTGGCGGTGCTGGCGGCGGGACTGTTTGTGATTGATGGCGTGCAGAGCGAGCAACGAGCCCAAGAGTTGGCAGAAATTGATGCTGCCATATTGATCGACGATCTCCCACCCTCGGCCTACACGGATCCGGGCTTCGCCCACTTCGTCAAACTCAATATGGGTCCCCGGCCCTAAAAACCCCAATGCAAAGGCCAGTTGTCCTCCATTTATTCGGCTGGCTGCGGCTGGCGCTTTGGCGTGGGGCCGCAGTGGCCGTGACGGCTGTGTGTTGCTCGATGCCGGCAGCATTTGCCGCTGTTGATTTCGCGGGCAATGCCGCCATACCAGTGACGGGGGCGCCACCCGGCCCTGCGCTTGGTGCTGGGCCAGGGGCCAAAGCTCCGGTGACAAAACCAGTGTCGAAACCACTGTGGCAAGAACTGACAGCCGAGCAACAGCTCTCTCTAAAACCCTTGGCTGCCCAGTGGAACACCCTGGGGCAGACGCAAAAGCGCAAATGGATCGCCATCGCCACCGGCTACCCAAGGTTGGCGCCCTTGGAACAGGCCAAAATGCACAACCGCATGACAGATTGGGTGGGGCTCAGCTCAAGCCAACGCGCCCAGGCCAGGCTAAATTTCGAAGAATCAAAAAAAATGTCGCCTGACGAAAAAAACGCCAACTGGCAGGCCTACCTGGCTTTACCGGCCGAAGAAAAGAAAAGATTGTCAGCTGGTGCCGCAAGCAAACCGCCCGGTGTGGCGGCCACAAGCAAACCAGTTCAGGCACAAAAGCTCGCCGTGGTACCAACCAGACCGGCCAGCGCCAAGCAGGGGCCAAAAATGGCCGCCATCCAGCCCTCAGTTGATCAAAACACTCTGCTGCCGGGCTCACCGCCTGGCACTGAGGCAGTAGGTGCCGAGAAAAATTGATTCTGCGAGCGCTGCTTTCGTGACCACGCCTAGTCTTTGGCGCCGAATGGCCTGCTGGGCTTATGAAGGCATGCTGCTGTTTGGCGTTTTGTTCATTGCCGGCTACCTGTTTGGTACCTTGACGCAAACCCGCAATGCCATGGACAACCGGCATGGGCTGCAGGCATTTTTGTTCTTGGTTTTCGGTATTTACTTTGTCTGGCTCTGGTCCAAGGGGCAGACCCTGGCCATGAAAACCTGGAACATACGGCTTGTCGATGTCCAAGGCCGCCCGGTATCTCAGGCCCGGGCCCTGCTGCGCTACCTACTGAGCTGGATTTGGCTGCTGCCGAGTTTGAGCCTGGTGTGGCTTTTGGGCCTGCCCGCCGCTGGGCTCGTTGCATTGGTGCTTGGCTGGGTCGCAATATATGCCACGCTGAGCCGGTTTCATCCGCAGCGACAGTTTTGGCACGACGCCCTCGCCGGAACTCGGCTGATTTCCAGCCCTGCAAAAAATCCGCAAACCGCATGAAGCCAGAGTTTTCAGTGTGCGTCTACTGCGGATCCCGGCCCGGACTTGATGCCGACTTTGCCACCGCCGCTCGCGAAGTAGGACACTGGATTGGTGAACATGGCGGCCAACTGGTCTACGGTGGCGGCAAAGGCGGCTTGATGGGTATCGTTGCCAGCGCGGCCCTGGAGCGCGGTGCCACCGTGGTTGGCGTGATACCGCAGGCGCTGGTCGACAAGGAATGGGCCAACCACGCTTGTACCGAGTTGCACGTGGTACCCACGATGCATGAGCGCAAGCGCATGATGGCCGAGCGCGCCGATGTTTTTTTGGCTTTGCCCGGTGGCATAGGCACTTTTGAAGAGCTGTTTGAGGTCTGGACTTGGCGCCAACTAGGCTACCACGCCAAGCCGATCGGACTGCTCAATATTGCAGGCTATTACGACCGCCTACTCGGTTTTCTGGAGCAGTCGGTTTCACAACAGTTTCTGGGCGAGTGGCAAATGTCTCTGCTGAATTGCAGCCATGAGACGGCCAGTCTGCTGCGGGACTTGGTGCAGCAGTCGGGCATGGCGCCTGCCTCCCGGCTGCGCAAAACCTAAATCGCTGATTCGTCCTGCTCGCCAGTGCGAATGCGAACCACCCGCTCGACGCTGGTGACAAAGATTTTCCCGTCGCCTATTTTGCCGGTGCGTGCTGCTTTGACAATAGCGTCTACACAGCGGTCTACATCCTCGGTTTTGACCGCTACCTCAACCTTCACTTTGGGCAAAAAATCCACCACGTATTCAGCCCCGCGGTACAACTCGGTGTGCCCTTTCTGTCGACCAAAACCTTTGACCTCGGTGACCGTCAGACCAGTCACGCCGCATTCTGCAAGCGCCTCCCGGACCTCTTCGAGCTTGAAGGGCTTAACAATGGCGGTGATCTGTTTCATGGCAGTCCTTGTGGTGATTAGGCGCGAAATCGACTGGTTATAGGATAACGCCAATCCTTGCCAAAGCTGCGATGGGTGACGCGAATGCCAGGCGGGGACTGTCGCCGCTTGTATTCATTGAGCTTGATCAAGCGCGTGACCTTCTCCACATCGGCCACAGGAAAGCCGGCGGCGACGATATCTTCGATGCTTTGGTCGTTCTCCATGTAGCGCTCGAGAATCCCGTCTAGCACCGCATAGGGCGGCAAACTGTCTTGGTCGGTCTGATCCGGCCTGAGTTCAGCGCTGGGCGGGCGGGTGATGATGCGCTCAGGGATGGGGCTGTCACACGTTTTGCAAGGGTTGTTGGCATTACGCCAAAGGGCCAACTGAAAAACTGTGGTTTTTGACAAATCTTTGATCACTGCAAAACCACCTGCCATGTCACCGTACAAGGTGCAATAACCGGTGGCCATCTCGGACTTGTTGCCAGTCGTCAGCACGATGCTGCCAAACTTGTTCGACAGGGCCATCAGCAGAGTACCTCGGATGCGGGCCTGAATATTCTCTTCGGTGGCATCCTCTGCCAGCCCCTTGAATTCTGCCGACAAAGAGGCCTTGAAAGCAGCAAATTCGGGCTCAATCGATATCTCGGTATAACTCACACCCAACCGTGCCGCCATGTCGCGGGCATCCACCCAACTGATTTCGGCGGTATAGGGTGAGGGCATCATGACCGCTCGCACCCGGTCTTTGCCAAGTGCGTCCACCGCTACCGCCAAAACCAGAGCAGAGTCGATGCCGCCGGACAGGCCCAACAAAACACTCGGAAAGCCGTTTTTCCCAACATAGTCCCTGACCCCAAGCACCAACGCGTCCCACAAATCGGCCTGTGCAGAGCGCTCAGCCGCAATGGGCGCGCTCAGCTGCAACAAAGGCGCGTCTCCTGAAACTTCCACAACAAACAGGTTTTCGACAAAGCTCGGAGCCCGACCAGCGACTTCGCCGCTCGATTGCAGCGCGAACGAGTGCCCTTCAAAAATTACTTCATCCTGGCCACCGACCAAATGGGCATAGACCAAGGGCAAGCCGCAATCCTTCGCCCGTTCGCGCATCATTTGCTCGCGCTCGAGCCCTTTACCGACATGGAACGGCGAGGCATTGATGACAACCAGCAATTCGGCCCCGGCTTGGCGAGTCAGCCGCGCCGGTTGTTCAAACCAAGCGTCCTCGCAAATCAGCAGGCCTAGCTTCACGCGCTGGCCGGCGGGCCCGGCTTCAAACACGCAGCAGTCCTGCCCGGGCGTGAAATAGCGCCGTTCGTCGAAGACCTGGTAGTTGGGTAATTCGCGCTTGGCGTAGCTGGCCAAGCGGGTACCCTCGCACCAAACGCTGGCCGCGTTATAGCGCTGTTGGACGGCAACCGAGCGGGTGCGGCTGTCGCCGCCGGTGGGTTGGCCGATCACCAGAGTGAATTCTTTTAACCCGCGCAGTGCGGTGGCAACTGTTTTCACGGCATCATCACAGGCTGCGACAAAAGCAGGACGCAGGAACAAGTCTTCGGCGGCATAGCCGCAAATGGCGAGTTCGGGCGTGAGCAATAAGCGCACGCCGTCAGCGTAGGCAGTCTGGGCCGCAGCAATCATTTTCTGGGCATTTCCGGCCAGGTCGCCGACCACAAAATTAAGCTGGGCAACGCAGATTTTGAGTGTCATGAAACGTCACAATGCAGGGTTTGAGGAGGCCGTGAAGATCGAAGCAAATGATTATGTCATTCGGGTGGTGCAATCCCCTGCAGAACTCGATGCTGTCCAGTGGAACAGCCTGTTGGCGCAGCAGGACGAGCCCACGCCTTTCATGCGCCACGAGTACCTGGCGGCCCTGCATCACAGTGGCTGCGCCCAGCCCGGCACAGGCTGGGCACCGCATTTCATGCTGATGCAGCGGGGCAAGCAGTTGCTCGGTGCCTGCGCCATCTACCGCAAGGTGCACTCCCAGGGTGAATACGTGTTTGATTGGTCCTGGGCCAATGCTTACGCTCAGCACGGCCTGGCTTACTATCCCAAGGCGCTGGTGGCCGTACCATTCACGCCGGTGCCGGGCAGCCGATTGCTGGCGCACAACAGCGCCCAACGCGTGGCGCTGGCTCAAGCCCTTGTCGCCTGGTGCAAAACTGAGCAGCTGTCATCTCTTCATCTTTTGTTCTCCAGCCGGCAAGACATCGAAGCCTGTGAACAGGCCGGCCTGATGCTGCGGCACACGGTTCAGTTCCACTGGAACAACACTCAGCCCGGCTATGCAGATTTCGAGGCTTTTTTGACTACTCTGGCGCAAGACAAACGCAAAAAAATCAAGCAAGAACGCCGCAAGGTCGCGGATGCAGGGGTAGTTTTTCGCTGCGTGTACGGCCAGCAGATCACGGCTGCCGACTGGGAATTTTTTTACCAATGCTATGAGCGCACCTACCTCGAACATGGCAACGCACCCTACTTGAACCGAGAATTTTTCCAGCGCATGGCCATGGAACTGCCCGAACATTGGCTGCTGTTTGTGGCGCAACGCCAAGGCAGACCAATTGCCAGCAGCTTGATTGCCTTGAACCCAGGCAGCTTGGTTGCCTACGGTCGCTACTGGGGTGCGCTAGAGCGGGTCGACTGCCTGCACTTTGAAGCCTGTTACTACCAGCCCCTGCAATGGTGCATTGAACAGGGCTACCGCCGCTTTGAAGGCGGTGCGCAGGGGGAGCACAAGCTCGCCCGGGCCTTGCTACCGGTCAAAGCCAGCAGCGCCCATTGGCTGGCCCACCCGGCTTTCTCAGACGCTGTGGCAAATTTTTTGGAGCGCGAGGGCGATGGTATCGGGGAATACTTGGAGGACCTCAAGCAACGCAGCCCATTGCGCAAACTTCCGGCACCGTAGCAGGCAAACGCCAGTGGCAGCCAAGGACGGTCAATGGGGAGCTCAGGCCCTGGACTGATGGTACTTGGCGATACCGTCCAAGATTTCCTGTCGCGCCGACTCAGGCCCCTCCCAGCCCAGTATCTTGACCCACTTGCCTTCTTCGAGGTCTTTGTAGTGCTCAAAAAAATGGGCAATGGTTTTTAAGCGCAGCGGGTTCATATCGCTGGGCTTTTGCCAGTGGGTGTAGATCGAGAGGATTTTGTCCGTCGGCACGGCCAGTATTTTTCCGTCCTCACCGGCCTCATCCTGCATTTTCAAAATACCGATGGCCCGGCAAGTCACCACCACGCCCGGAATCAAGGGCACCGGCGTGACCACCAGCACATCGACCGGGTCACCATCGCCAGAAATGGTCTTGGGCACATACCCGTAATTGGTCGGGTAGTGCATGGAGGTGCTCATGAAGCGGTCTACAAAAATAGCGCCGGTGGCCTTGTCAACCTCGTACTTGACGGGGTCGGCATTCATCGGGATTTCAATGATCACATTGAAGGCATCGGGAGCGTATTTTCCGGGTGTGACATTGTCCAGGGACATGGGTGGGAGCTTCGGTTTGGTTTGAGTAGTTGAGGCGGTTGGGCTTAGCGAGATTTTACCGGCTCGCGCCCTGCACAGCTCAGAAATGCACGTGATTTCAAGGTACAGTCCGGCGGTTGGCCAATCGCTGACAGGTGCGATCCAGTGCCTGTGCCACGGCGAGGAAGCAACGCAGCGGTGGAGCCGATTGCGTGGCGCCACCTTCAGCGATGCATAAGGAGAATGAACTATGACAGGTAACTCGGCGCTGATTTTGGCGATCGTTTGTGGATTGATTGCCGTGGCTTACGGCGTTTGGGCTCGCAGCTGGATTCTTTCCCAGGACGCGGGCAATGCGAGGATGCAGGAAATTGCTGCAGCCATTCAAACCGGCGCTGCCGCTTATTTGGCGCGCCAATACAAAACCATCGCCATGGTGGGCATTGTTCTGACCATCTTGATCGGTCTGTTTTTGGATGGCCTCAGCGCTATTGGCTTTGTTGTTGGTGCAGTGCTGTCTGGTGCCTGCGGGTTCATCGGTATGAACGTGTCTGTGAAGGCTAATGTGCGCACTGCGCAGGCCGCCACACGGGGCATCGGCCCGGCCTTGGACGTGGCTTTTCGGGGCGGCGCCATCACCGGTATGCTGGTGGTCGGACTAGGACTGCTGGGCGTCACGGTCTTTTACTGGTTTTTGATAGGCAACGGCAACCTCACGCCGGATAAAAATCTCGCCAAGCTGCTCAACCCCCTGATCGGTTTTGCCTTCGGCTCGTCACTGATTTCCATCTTTGCCCGGCTCGGCGGCGGCATTTTCACCAAAGGCGCAGACGTGGGTGCTGACCTTGTGGGCAAAGTCGAGGCCGGCATTCCCGAAGACGATCCCCGCAATCCGGCCGTGATTGCCGACAATGTCGGCGACAACGTGGGCGACTGCGCTGGCATGGCCGCCGACCTGTTCGAAACCTATGCGGTAACCCTGATTGCCACCATGGTGCTGGGCGCTTTGCTGATCACCAACGCTGGCACGAGCGCGGTGGTCTATCCGCTGGCCCTGGGCGCTGTGTCTATCGTGGCCTCCATCATTGGCTGCTTTTTTGTTCGGGCCACACCCGGCATGAAAAACGTCATGCCCGCCCTCTACAAGGGCTTGGCAGTGGCTGGTGGCCTGTCCTTGGTGGCGTTTTTCTTTGTCACCCAATGGTTGATGCCAGACAACGCGATTTCCGCCACCGGCAGCCAGATGAAACTGTTTGGCGCTTGCGCCGTCGGGCTGGCCTTGACCGCGGTGCTGGTCTGGATCACCGAGTACTACACCGGCACACAGTACGCCCCGGTCCAGCATATCGCGCAGGCATCCACCACCGGCCATGGAACCAACATCATTGCAGGGCTGGGCGTGTCGATGCGCTCAACCGCCTGGCCGGTGCTGTTTGTGTGCCTTGCAATCTGGACCTCCCACGCCCTGGCAGGCCTGTATGGCATCGCGATTGCTGCGACCTCCATGCTCAGCATGGCCGGCATTGTGGTGGCTCTGGACGCCTACGGACCGATCACCGACAACGCCGGCGGCATTGCAGAAATGGCCGAGTTGCCGGCCAGTGTGCGCGAAATCACCGATCCGCTAGACGCCGTGGGCAACACCACCAAGGCTGTGACCAAAGGCTACGCCATTGGTTCGGCCGGTCTGGCCGCGCTGGTTTTGTTTGCCGACTACACCCACAAGCTGGAGAGTTACGGCCGGGTCATCAGCTTTGACCTGAGCAACCCGATGGTCATCATTGGGCTCTTTATTGGCGGGCTTATTCCTTACCTGTTTGGCGCCATGGCGATGGAGGCGGTAGGCCGCGCGGCGGGCGCGGTGGTCGTTGAGGTAAGGCGCCAGTTTCGCGAAATCAAGGGCATCATGGACGGTACCGGCAAGCCCGAATACGACACGGCTGTTGACATGCTGACCACGGCTGCAATCAAAGAGATGATGATTCCATCCCTGCTGCCAGTGGTCGCACCGATTGTGGTGGGTCTGGTACTCGGGCCGGCAGCCTTGGGCGGTCTGCTGATGGGTACCATCGTGACCGGTTTGTTCGTAGCGATATCGATGTGTACCGGCGGCGGCGCCTGGGATAACGCCAAAAAATACATCGAAGATGGTCATCATGGCGGCAAAGGTTCTGAAACCCACAAGGCAGCCGTCACCGGCGATACAGTGGGTGATCCCTACAAAGACACTGCCGGGCCGGCCATCAACCCGCTGATCAAGATCATCAACATTGTGGCGCTGTTGATCGTGCCGGTGATGATGAAAATTCACGGAGGCTGACCGACACCACAGGCGCAGAGAGGCCCGCGAAAGCGGGCTTTTTTATGCTGTTTTGCTAAGCCAAAGGTTCAAACAACTGCTGGCACAGCCGCCCCGGGGCTGACGATGACAGCGCGAATCAGGGCGGCCGCAGTGACAGCGATGTGCGGCAGATGGGCCATCCTGTCCTGCTCGATGGCTACCAAAATCAGTTCATTGACGCCGCCCACCACCGACATCGCCAGCTCAGGCGTGAGCAGGGTCGCCTGCAGCGGGCTGTTGATGACAGCGAGCATGAAGTCGGCAATCTCCTGGTTCACCCGCCGACGCGCAGCCAGACCGGCTAAACCCAGACCCAGGATTTCAATGTACAGGGTACGCAACAGCACCGGGTCGCTGGCCAGAAACTCAAGATAGGCTTTGAGCGCCAGTTCGACCTGGGTTTGCCAATCACGTGACGGATCGAGCGCTGAGCGCAAGACGGCTATAGCGCCGTGTCCGGCAGCCTCGTAGAGGGCAATCAGGCAGTCAGCACGGCTGTCAAAGTGCTCATAAAAAGTACGCCGTGACACCCCCGCCTGAGCCACGATGTCTGCAACCGTGCTGGCCGCGTAGCCCTTCATACCAACGCTTTTAGCCATACCCTCAAGCAAGCGCTGACGGTGGGCCTGGGCCTCAGGCGCTGCCTGGTCTTGCTGCATGGCTGCTAGCGCTCCTCTTGTAAATTATTTCGAACTGGCGGGCTACTGCGTGGTACTTGACAGTACCACAACATTTGGGCACACTCCGAGCATTTTGGTACGCGTTCGTACCGAATTCACTTGAAAGTCCTGTATGTCCGAGCTTGTTGTGCGCCGCCTGCTGATTGACCTAGATGCCCCGGTGCCACGCCATTGGTTTGGTGGGGATGCCTTTCGTACCGCCCTATTTAACGCCTTGTCCATGAGTTTCCCCTTTGGCGAGCAGTTTTTCATGGACTCGGTTCGCAGCGGGCTCAAAGCCCTGCCGCCTGCTCTGCAAGAAAAATTCGCTGCAGAGTCGCAGGGCTTCATAGGCCAAGAGGCAACCCATAGGCGCATTCATGCCCTGTTCAACGGCCAAATAGAGAAGCATGGGCTGATCAACCACTGGGAAGCAAGGGCTCGTGAGCGCCTGAAAATCGTGGCTGACTTTCATCCCCGGCATTGGCTGGCCATCACCGCGGCGACCGAACACTTCACCGCCGTGTTTGCCGACTGGCTGCTCAGCAACCCGGAGTTGTTCGAGGGCAGCGAAGAGCGTTTCAAGACCATGTGGCTGTGGCACAGCGCCGAGGAGTCTGAGCACAAGTGCACCGCCTTTGACCTCTACCTGGCCCTGGGCGGCTCGCACCAGTGGCGCCTGACCTGGTTCAGGCGCATCAGCCTGGTGTTTTTTACCGATTTGTTACGCCAAACTGTGAATAACCTGTACCACGACGGCACCCTGTGGCAGTGGCGCACCTGGGTCAGTGCCGCGGGCTTTTTGTTTGGCAAGCGCGGCTTGATCAGCTGCATGTTCAAGCCCCTGAGGGCTTACACGCAAGAGGGCTTTCATCCGCGGCAACTCCACAACACCTTGTCGGTCGACTGGCTGAACGCCAACCAGGCCTCCTTTGTTGAAATGGGCAGCCGCAGCACGGCGCCGGCCTGAGCCGCCGCAGTCTGGCTGCCCTGCTGGTCACGGAGCAGCAGCCGGCCAAAAAACCGGGCCTGGCGCCTCTACGGAAGGTGCCAAACCCGGTTTTTGAATGAAAATATGGGCCATGCAACTCAATTACATCGCCAACCGCGCATGCCCCTCCGGCTCTGGGCAAACCATTGCGGTCGTAGACCCCTCTGACGGCCAGATTTTCGACCATATCCAGCGCAGCAATGCGCAAGACATTGACGCAGCAGTGCGCGCTGCCCATGCGGCACTTGACAGCACTTGGCGCAAGTTCAGCGCGGCCGAGCGGGGCCGGCTGATGATGCGCCTGTCACTCAAAATAGGCGAGCGCACCGAAGAATTGCGTGAAATTGAACAACGCGACTGTGGCAAGCCGGTTCGCCAGGCTCGAGCCGATGCTCTGGCGCTGGCCCGCTATTTCGAGTTTTATGCCGGGGCTTGCGACAAACTGCACGGCGACACCATCCCCTACCTAGACGGCTACAGTGTGCTGACCTGGCGCGAGCCACACGGGGTAACCGGCCATATCATTCCCTGGAACTACCCGATGCAGATTTTCGGGCGCAGCGTTGGCGGGGCTTTGGCCGCTGGCAACACCTGTGTCGTGAAACCCGCTGAAGACGCCTGCCTATCCTTGCTGCGCGTGGCCGAACTGGCCACCGAGGTGGGTTTTCCGCCCGGCGTCATCAACATCGTCACCGGCTATGGTCATGAGGTGGGCGACGCGCTGGCGCGCCACCCCGGCATCGACCACATCAGCTTTACCGGCAGCCCTGGCGTTGGCACCCTGATTCAGCAGGCCGCGGCCCTTCGGCATTGCCCGGTCACCTTGGAACTTGGCGGCAAGAGCCCGCAAGTCGTTTTTGCCGATGCTGACCTAGACGCCGCCGTGCCGGCCATCCTCAACGCGATTGTGCAAAACGCCGGACAAACCTGCTCTGCTGGCGCACGTCTTTTGGTTGAGCAGGCAATTTACGAGCCGCTGCTGGCCCGCCTTGGCGCCGAGTTTGCAAAGCTGCGGGTTGGGCCGGCCGCCATGGACCTGGATCTGGGCCCCTTGATACGTCGCAGCCAGCAGCAGCGGGTGGCGGGCTTTCTGGCCGACGCCAGGGCTGCGGGCCTGATGGTGGTGGGCGAGGGTAAGGTGGTCGATACGGCGCCAGAAGGGGGCTTTTATCAGGCACCCCTGTTGTTGCGCGATGTGCCGGTTGGCCACCGATTGGCGCAAGAAGAGGTATTTGGTCCGGTGCTTTGCGCGCTGCCCTTTGCTGACGAGGCGCAGGCCGTGGCGCTGGCCAATGCCACCGATTTTGGCCTGGTGGCGGGTGTCTGGACTCGCGACGGGGCACGCCAATTCCGCTTGGCCAAGCGAATTCGCAGTGGCCAAGTTTTCATCAACAACTACGGCGCTGGCGGTGGCGTGGAGCTGCCCTTTGGCGGGGTCAAATCCAGCGGCTACGGGCGGGAAAAAGGCTTTGAGGCATTGCACGGTTTCACCACGCTCAAGACTGTGGCCATCAGGCACGGCTAAACGGCCGCGCAAGTCATGCCAGAATGAGAACCACGGTCGGCGAGCAAGTCCGTCGGACCGAGATCCTCGGCAAACCTTATTCAACCCTGATCCAAGCCATGAGCCAACGCGTCAAAAATAAATCCGTCATCGTCACCGGCTCGGGCGGCGGCATCGGCGAAGGCATCGCCAAACGGCTGGCCGAACAGGGCGCACAGGTGATCGTCAATGACATCGACCCGCTGCGAGCAGAGCAGGTGGCAGCAGCGATCAGGTCGGCCGGCGGGCTGGCCTCTTTTTTTGCCGCCGATGTGACCCGCTCAGACCAAGTTGCTGCGCTGGTGGCTGCCGCCGTAGAGCGCCATGGGCGGCTTGATGTGATGGTGAACAACGCCGGCTGGACCCACCGCAATCGCCCAGCGCTGGAGGTCAGCGAGGATGAGTTCGACAAGTGCTACGCGGTCAACGTGAAGAGCATTTACCTTGCCACCATCCATGCCACACCCGTGTTTCGGGCCCAGGGTGGCGGCAGCTTTATCAACATTGCCTCAACCGCGGGCATACGCCCCCGCCCAGGCCTGACCTGGTACAACGGCTCCAAGGGGGCGGTCATCACCACATCAAAATCATTGGCGGCTGAGTTGGGGCCTGAGAATATCCGCGTGAACTGCATCAACCCGGTGTTTAACCCCGACACCGGCTTGGCCGCAGAATTTGCCGGAGGTCCGCTGACCGAGGAGCGGCGGGAAAAGTTTCGCGCCAGCATACCGCTGGGTCGGTTTTCAACTGCGCTGGATGTCGCAAATGCCGTCCTTTATTTGGCCAGCGACGAGGCTAGTTTTATCAGCGGTGTCTGCCTTGAGGTAGACGGGGCACGCTGCGTATGAGCTGCCTGCATGGGGCTGCCCCGGACAGCGCCTGTGGCTGAAAGAATCATCCCGCTGCTGGACCACCGGGCGCGGGTTTTGCAGCCCCCGGCGGCGGCATTCGCGCCGGCCACCCGGCTGGGAGCCAACGGCCAACTCACCGATACCATGGGTCGGCCACTGCGAGACCTTCGCATCAGTGTTACCGACCGCTGCAACTTTCGTTGCAGCTACTGCATGCCCAAAGAGGTGTTCGACCAGGAATACGCCTATCTGCCACAGGCCGAGCTTCTCTCGTTTGAAGAAATTACCCGGCTGGCTCGGGCCTTTGTGGCCCACGGCGTGCAAAAAATTCGCCTCACCGGGGGCGAGCCACTGCTGCGCAAGAACATCGAATTGCTGATCGAGCAATTGGCCAGCCTGCGCACCCTCCAAGGTTTGCCGCTTGACCTCACGCTGACCACCAATGGCGCCCTGCTCAAACGCAAAGCTGCAAGCCTGAAGGCCGCGGGCTTGCAGCGCGTGACCATCAGCCTGGACGGACTCGACGACACCGTATTCCAACGCATGAACGATGTCGCGTTTCCGGTCTCTGAAGTGCTCGCAGGCATTGATGCGGCGCAGGCGGCTGGCTTGGGACCGATCAAAATCAACATGGTGGTCAAGCGCGGCACCAATGAGCAGGAAATCCTGCCCATGGCCCGTCACTTTCGGGGCAGCGGCATGGTGCTGCGTTTCATCGAGTTCATGGACGTGGGGGCAACCAACGGCTGGCGTCTGAACGAAGTGCTGCCCTCGGGCCAACTGGTTCGGCAGATCCATGCCGAGTTGCCCTTGCTCGCCCTGAGTCCCTCGGCACCGGGCGAGACCGCCGAGCGCTGGGGCTATGCAGACGCAAGCGGCCAGTGGGACCGCAGTGCCGGTGAGATCGGGGTCATCAGCAGCGTCACCCAAGCTTTTTGTGGCAGCTGCAACCGGGCCCGTCTGTCCACTGAGGGCAAGCTCTACCTGTGTCTGTTCGCCACCCAGGGCCATGACCTGCGCGGCCTGTTGCGCAGCGGGGCGGTCGAGGCAGATCTGGTGTCTGCCATTGGCCACATCTGGCAGGGGCGTACCGAGCGTTACTCCGAACTGCGCAGCCTTCAGGCCGGCGACACAGGCACGGCTCGGCGGGTCGAGATGAGCTACATCGGTGGCTGAGCGAATCAGCCCGGCCGACATCACCGGCCTGATACTGGCTGGTGGGCGTGGCTCGCGCATGGGCGGCGTGGACAAGGGCTTACAAAGCTACAACGGCCTGCCAATGGCCCTACACACCCTGACCCGCCTACAAATTGGCGGCTCGGTGGGCCAGGTCATGATCAATGCCAACCGTAATCTGGCGGCTTATGAGTCATTTGGAGCGGCTGTCTGGCCTGATGTTTTGGCAGACTATGCCGGGCCATTGGCGGGTTTTTTGACCGGCCTGGAGCGCTGCGAAACCCCTTATCTGGTAACCGTGCCCTGCGACACCCCCCTACTGCCAATCGATCTGGTGCCCCGTTTGGTGCGGGCAATGCAAGACCAGGGTGCCGATATCGCCATGGCGGCAGCGCCAGAGGCTGGAGCCGAGGGCCAGTTGCAGCTGCGCCCGCAGCCGGTTTTTTGCCTGTTGCGCGTGAGCCTGCTCGAGAGCCTGGTGGCCTTCACCCACGAAGGCGGGCGCAAGATTGACGCCTGGACAGCGCGCCACAACACCGTACTCACCCCCTTTGACTTACCCGGCGACGACCCCCGTGCCTTCTTCAATGCCAACACACTGGCAGAGCTGCGCGAACTCGAAGGCTGGCGGCCATGAGCTCTGTGGCAGAAGTTGCTGCCCAACTGCAAGGCTACGACCCGCAGGCGCTCAGCGTGGCTGGTGTCAACGAGTTTCTGCTGCGCCTGGTGCACAGCATTGACGCGCCGCAGCAACTACCCCTGTTTGAAGCGCTGGGTCGGGTGTTGGCAGACGATGTCATTTCGCCCATCAATGTGCCGCCTCATGACAACTCGGCCATGGACGGCTTCGCCCTGCGCGGCTCTGCACTGCGGCCAGACCAGCCACTGCGCTTGAGCCAGGTTGGTACTGCTTTGGCCGGGGTCGCCTGGCGAGGCACAGTAGGCCCGGGCGAGTGCGTCAAGATCATGACTGGGGCGGTAATGCCCGATGGGCTAGACACCGTGGTGCCACAAGAGCTTGTCAAGCGACTGGGGCAGGACGAGCTGCGTATTGAAATCCCGGCCAATCTGCTTAAGCTCGGCGATAACCG
Organism: Comamonadaceae bacterium; assembly: GCA_014190675.1. Classification (GTDB taxonomy): domain Bacteria; phylum Pseudomonadota; class Gammaproteobacteria; order Burkholderiales; family Burkholderiaceae_C; genus Rhodoferax. The sequence goes on from BJGT01000001.1 coordinate 44,861, forward strand.
GCGCCGCCTGGGCGAAGACCTGCGCTGCGGCGAGGTCGCCTTGAAAAAAGGCGCGCACCTCGGCCCGGCCGCGCTGGGCCTGGTGGCGAGTCTGGGCCTGGCAACGGTGCAGGTTCAGCGGCGCCTGAAGGTCGCCTATTTTTCTACCGGCGACGAAATCTTGAGCCTGGGTGAGCCTCTGCGCGAGGGTGCGGTGTACGACAGCAACCGCTACACCCTGTTTGGCCTGCTCAGCCGGCTTGGTTGCGAGGTGGTTGACCTGGGTGTCGTGCGCGACCAGCCGGCTTTGCTCGAGGCCGCCCTCACCAATGCTGCCAGCCATTGCGATGCCATCATCACCAGCGGGGGTGTGAGCGTGGGCGAGGCCGACTTCACCAAAGCCATGATGAAAAAACTCGGCGACGTAGCATTTTGGAAAATTGCCATGCGCCCAGGACGGCCCATGGCGGTGGGCCGAATCGGCCAGGCCCTGCTGTTTGGCCTGCCAGGCAACCCGGTGGCGGTGATGGTGACTTTTTTGGCCTTTGTGCGCCCCGCCCTGCTGCGGCTGATGGGCAGCAGCGCACTGCTGCCACCCCTGCTCAAGGCCTACAGCCTGGAGCCGCTACGCAAAAAACCAGGCCGCACCGAATACCAGCGCGGCACCGTGAGCACCGCAGCCGATGGCTCACTGAGGGTTAAAACCACCGGCAACCAGGGCTCGGGCGTGCTGAGCTCGATGGTACAGGCCAATGGGCTGATCGTGCTGCACCATGCTCAGGGTGACGTGGCAACCGGAGAGCCAGTCGATGTGATGATGTTCGACGGCGCAATCTGAACCGGCCCAGCAAGGGCCACCCAGCGGGCACCGCCCCGGCTACTTGGCCAGCACCGCCTCGCCCGCAGGCAGTACCCCCCGGCTGGGCGCCGTCTCAGGCATTGGCACGGCTTGGGCGGCCAAGGGCTGCACCAACTGCTCTGGCGGCGGGTGGTGGGCTGCATCAGGGTCAAGCGTGGGCTCTTTGTTAGCACCCGGCGCATGTTTGCGCGCCAGCAGGGTGTACATGGTGGGAACCACAAAAATGGTGAGCAGGCTGCCCAGTGCCATGCCGCCCACAATCACCCAGCCAATTTGGCGCCGGCTCTCAGCCCCGGCGCCAGTGGCCAGGGCCAGGGGCACCGCCCCCAGCACCATGGCGCCGGTGGTCATCATGATGGGGCGCAGGCGCTGGACAGCTGATTTTTTAATCGCCTGCAGCGTGTCGAGGCCTTGCTCGCGCAGTTGGTTGGCAAACTCGACGATCAAAATACCGTGCTTAGTGATCAGGCCCACCAAAGTAATCAGACCGATTTGGCTGAACACATTGAGTGTGCCGCCCGACAATTTGAGCGCCATCAAGGCCCCGGCCATTGACAGCGGCACGCTGAGCAAGATAACCAAGGGGTCAACAAAGCTCTCGAACTGCGCGGCAAGCACCAAAAATATAAACAGCAGTGCCAAGGCGAACACCAGGGTCAGGGCATCAGACGACTTGCGAAATTCACGACTGCTGCCGTTGAGGTCGGTGGCATAGCCAGGCTTGAGTACTTTTTTGGCCGTGGCGTCCATAAAGTCAAGCGCCTCGCCCATGGAATAGTCGGCCGACAGGTTGGAGGTGATGGTGGCGGAACGGCGCTGGCCAAAGTGGTTGAGCTCCCGCGGCACCACCACTTCGCGAATCTTGACCAAGGCCGCAAGAGGGATCATGGCATCGCCTCGCCCACGCACATATATTTTTTCAATATCGTCGGGCGTATCCCGGCCACTGGGCGTGGTTTGAACGATCACGTCGTACTGCTCGCCTTCGCGCTTGTAGCGTGTAACCTTGCGCCCACCGAGCATGGTCTCCACGGCCCGGGCGATCAGATCAACCCCGACGCCCATGTCTGCAGCCCGCTCACGGTCGACTTCGAGCTTGATCTCGGGCTTGTTGAGGCGCAGATCGGTATCCACCTGCACAAAGCCCGGATTTTTCGCCAACTCATCCTGAAAAGCCCGTACCGTCTGAGACAGGTTTTGATAACTGTCCGAGGTGATGATCACAAAATTGATCGGCCGCTGGATGAATCCTTGACCTAAAGAGGGCGGCGTGACTGGGAATGCGGTGACGCCCGACAGGCCAGACACCCGGGGCGTCATCTCGCGGGCCATCTCCAGCGTGGTTCGGCTACGTTCTTCCCAGGGTTTGGCACGAAAAAATATATTGCCCTGGGCCACAGTCGGGTTGCCAACAGTGGCAAAAACCCGGTCAAACTCAGGAAAACTCTGGCCAACCCGCTCAATGATTTGTGCATAGCGGTTGGTATATTCCAGGGTTGAGCCATCAGGGGCATTGAGTTGGGCCACCACCACGCCCCGGTCTTCAATGGGCGACAACTCGCGTTTGATTTCCCCCAACATGAGCCAGGACACCACGCCGCTGCCAATCATCACCAACACCACCAGCCAGCGCTGGCGCAGGGTCCAGCTCAGTGCATGGCCATAGCCGCGGGTGACGGCCTGCAGGACCACCTCCATCGTCCGGTCAAACCAAGAGGGTTTGGGGTTGTGCCGCAGCAGAACCGAAGACAACATCGGCGAGAGCGTTAAAGCCACCAAGCCCGACACCACCACCGCACCCGCCAGGGCCAGGGCAAATTCGGTGAACAAACGCCCAGTGCGCCCGGGAGAAAAGGCCAGGGGCGCATAGACCGCCACCAGCGTCATGGTCATTGCCACAATGGCAAAACCTACCTCTCTGGCGCCACGAATCGCAGCCTGAAAAGGCGGCATGCCCTCCTCAATATGCCGGTAAATGTTTTCCAACATGACGATCGCATCATCAACCACCAGGCCAATTGCGAGCACCAGGGCCAGCAGAGTCAGCGTGTTGATACTAAAACCGGCCACCGCCATCAAGGCAAAAGTTCCAACCAGTGCCACCGGTATCGTGAGCAGTGGAATGATCGACGCTCGCAGTGTGCGCAAGAATACAAAAATAACCAGGGCCACCAACACCGAGGCCTCAAGAATGGTCATGAACACGCCGCTGATGGAGCGCTCGATAAACACCGAGTTGTCGTTGGCCACCTGCACCTGCACGCCGGGCGGCAGGTCGCGCTGCACCTTGACCAGCAGCTTGCGAACACCGGCCGACAAATCGAGCGGATTGGCTGTGGCCTGGCGGATCACGCCCACACCGATCGAGTCGCGGCCATTCAGGCGCACGCTGGAGCGCTCGTCTACCGAGGCCTGCTCGACCCGCGCCACATCGGCGATGCGGATAGGCTGTCCGTTCACGGTGCGTATCACCACCTGCGCAAATTCTTGAGGCCGTTGCAAGTCAGTCGCTGCTGTGACATTGAATTCCCGCATGCGGCTCTCAATGCGGCCGGCCGGCACTTCCAGGTTGGAGCGTCGCAGCGCGTCTTCAAGGTCTTGCACGGTCAGCCGGTAAGCGGCGAGTTTGTCGGGGTCTACCCAAACCCGCATGGCAAACTTGCGCTCGCCCTGCACGATCACATCAGCAGCGCCAGGGGCGGTTTGCAATACCGGCTTGACCAGTGTGTTGGCCATTTCGGAGAGCTGTAGCGAGGTGTGTGTGTCCGAGCTCAGTGCCAAAAAAATGACCGGGAAAGCATCAGCCTCAACCTTGGCGATCACCGGCTCATCGATGCCCTGAGGCAGTCGCTGGCGCACCCGGGTGACTTTGTCCCGCACATCGGCGGCGGCTGAATCGGCATCGCGAGTGAGCGCGAAGCGCACCGATATCTGGCTTCGCTCTTGCCGGCTGTTGGAGGTGATCACATCAACCCCCTCAATGCCAGCCAGCGAGTCTTCGAGCACCTTGGTAACCTGGCTTTCCATCACGTCGCTGGATGCGCCCGTGTAGAGGGTGCTCACTGACACCACGGGCTCGTCGATTTTTGGGTACTCGCGCACACTGAGCCGGTTGAAGCTGACCGCACCAATCAGGACGATCAGCAGGGACAAAACGGTGGCAAAGACCGGGCGGCGGATAGAGGTTTCAGCCAATTGCATGCTGGTTCTCCGAGGGGGTCAACGGCTGGCAGCCGAGGCTGGCGGTGCGGCTGCTGGCGCGCTGGCGGCTGTAGCGCTGGCTGCTGATGCCGCCCCCTGCGGCGGGCGCCCGAGTTCAATGATGCGCAGGGCGGTGCCGTCCCGCTGCAAACGCTGCTGACCCGCGATCACAACGGTTTGGCCTTCGCTCAGCCCATCGAGCACCTGCACCTTGCCTTGGCGACGGGCGCCGAGCTTGACCTCTTGGCGCAAGGATACAAACTTGGTGTCTGGTGGCAGCGCTGGTGGAGCAACCGCGCCAGAAGCAGCAACTGCTGGCGCAGGCAGTTCAGAGGGCTCGACCACTTTGATGACAAACTGTCTCCCGCCCTGGGGCACGATGGCCTCCTCAGGCACGACCAAGGCCTCCGGATTGATTGAAAACACCGTGGTCACCCGGGCAAACATGCCAGGTCGCAAGGGCGCTGGCTCGCCAGTGCCGCCAGGGCCCTGAGCGCCTGCTCGTCCAGCCGGTCGACCACCGGCCGAAGCAGTGGGCGCTGCGCCGCTGGTCGCACCGCCGGGTGCGCCAGCCCGGTTGGCCGGTCTGGCACCGGTTTTTGCGGCTGAAGCGTCCGTAGCTGCCGCCGCGCTGGCTGCTGGGCCGGCCTCCGGCGGACAACCCAGGGGCTCACTTGAGGCTGGTGCAGCAGCAGAGCGGCCTGCCTCCGGCCCAGCCGGCGCTGCTGGTTTGGGCCGCACTGCCGGCTTGGCGCTCGGCGGGCCACCGGCCATGGGCGGGCCGCCAGCTTTGCCTGCTGCTGCACCGCCCGGCCCACCGGCGCCTGGTGCAGCGCCTGGTGCGGCACCAGGTGCCCCGCCGGCTGCGCCACCCGGGCGGCCGCCAGCAGGCTGGGCCGCCTCGCCCATGGTGTTGGGCAACACAGCCCGCACGCCGACCGATCGCCCGTTGGCATCAAGCAGGGGATCTAAAGCCTCGATGCGGGCCTTGAAGGCCCGCCCGGGCATGGCATCAAGCGCCAACTCCACGGACTGCTGCAGCCGTAGCTTGCCCTGAAAGCGCTCAGGCAGGCGGAAGTCAACATACATGCTGCTGATGTCCTCCAAATTAACAAGGTCTGCGCCGTCTTTCACGAAGTCGCCCAAATTGACCATCCGGATGCCTACGGTACCGTCAAAGGGGGCCAGCAAAACCATGCGCGCCAGCCGCGCGCAGGACAAAGCCAACTGAGCTTCAACCACCTGCAGGCTCGCAGCGCTCTCTTCTAGAACCCGCTGGGCAACGAAATTTTGCGCCACCAGCTCCTGGTTGCGCTTCAAATTGGCCTTAGCAATCGATACCTGCGCCATACCCTGCCGAACTTCAGCTCTTTGCAGGGCGTCGTCTAACTGAACCAGCATCTGCCCCTTGCGTACTTTGGCACCATCGCTAAAGCCCAGGACCTTGACTCGGCCCGGCACCTCGGGGCGCAGCATGACACTTTGGCGGGAGCGCAGCGTACCAACGGTTTGCGCGTCGTCCTGGAGCAACATCTTCTCAACCCGCCCGACTTCTACGCCAGCCGCCCGAGGCGCTGATGGCGCTGACGCACCAGGCAATGGTGGCGAGGCCGCAGTGCCAGATCCGCTGATTTCCTTGGGCCCTTTGGCCTGACCCTGGTACCACCATGCGGCGCCTGAGGCTGCCGCAATGCCAAGCACTGCAACCAAGGGGTAGATGATTTTTCTTGTCATGGACTTGCTGCTCAATCGACTGACCGGGAACCCCACCCAGAGAAATCCGGACGGAACGATTAACCCCTAACTGTAGCAGGGCTTGGGGCAAATCAAAGAGTGCGCCAAACCATCAAATGGAGGGGGCTTTTGGGGCAACCTAGATTTGCCGGCCTGAGCCATCTCGGTTAAAGCCGCTGGCGCATTTGCTCAACACCCCGGTTGGCCAGAGCATCGGCGTGCTCATTTCCCGGGTCGCCGTTATGCCCACGCACCCAGTGCCAGTCAATCTGGTGCCCAGCCCGGTTGGCCAGGGCGTCCAGACGCTGCCAGAGGTCTGCGTTTTTGACCTCCTGCTTGGACGCGGTGCGCCAGTTGCGCGCTTTCCAAGCCGGCAGCCATTCTGTGATGCCTTTGAGCACATATTGGCTGTCGACATGAAGGTTGACATGGCAGGGCCGCTTGAGGGCTGACAGCGCCTCAATCACGGCCAGCAGTTCCATGCGGTTGTTGGTGGTTTGAAGCTCCCCGCCAAACAACTCCTTGATCGCGCCGGCCGAACTCAGTACTGCGCCCCAGCCCCCCAGGCCGGGATTGCCCTTGCAGGCGCCATCGGTATAAATCTCGACTGAATTCAATCCTGGTTCCTAGCTTGTTGCTCGTTATGGGCCACCGGCTGCTCCAGACCGCTGCTTCTGGCAATCGACACCGGTGCGTGGCCGCGCGCGCGGGCGTGTTTCCAGCCGGGGCTAAGCAAAGTCATGCTGCGAACTCTTTTCACGGCGACGACGAAGTACACGGCACCGAAAATCGGCCACCAGCGCGGGCCAGCCCGGTCCATCCATTCAAAGCGGGCCAGCCAAGCCTCGCTGAGCAAGGCCGGCCGGTAAGCGCCAAAACGCCCAAGCTCGACCTCAAAACCGAGCAAGCGCAACCAATCGCGCAGCCGCAAATACCCAATCAAGCGGTCCCTGGGCAAAAAGGTCTGGCCAAAACCCAGCCTGCGGTAAACGGAGGCGCGGCTTTGCCTCAAACCCCACAGGCTCAGTGGGTTGAACCCGCAAATCACCACCCGGCCCTCAGGCACCAACACCCGCTCAACTTCGCGCAGGGTTGCATGGGGGTCTGGCGAGAGGTCTAGCGCATGGGGCAAAACCACCAGGTCAAGGCTGTTGGCTGAAAAAGGCAAGGCGGAAAAATCGCTCACCAGGTGGGCCGCCGAAAACCAGTCAGGTGTCGCAAGCCAGCGGTGCGGCATGCGGTTGGCTGCCAGGGCATCCATGTCGGGCAAACCGAGTTGCAAAGCATGAAAGCCAAAAATGTCAGCCACGGCCAGACCGAGCTGCTTTCGCTCCCACGCCAGCAGGTAGCGCCCTGGCGCTGATTGAAACCAATCCTGCAAACCTATAATTTCATCGTTCATGGATCACATCAAAATCACCTGGCCAGCAGCGCCCACACAAGTCCGTCCGCCGGCACGAGCTCGCCTTGCGCATGGTCTGGCGCCAACATGTTGAAAGCCGGCGAATTTTATCTGTTGCTGGCGTTGCCTTGGGTCTTGAGCCTGATCGGCGGCATGGCGCATGGGCAGACCGGATTGGCCGAAAAAACAGCGGCAGACAGCCCATCGGCGCCCACCGAGTTGCGACTGATCACACCGGTAGAGGTGCAAAGTCAGGCTGTCACTGGCTTGGCTGCACCGGGGGACTTGTGGGAGCGTATCCGCCGCGGATTTGCCATGCCCAACCTCGACACTGATTTGGTGCGCGGGCGCGAACAGTGGTACAGCGCCCGGCCCGACTACCTGATGCGCATGACCGAGCGTTCCAACAAATACCTGTTTCATATTGTTGAAGAGCTTGAGCGCCGCAACATGCCAAGCGAGCTGGCATTGCTGCCGTTTGTGGAGAGTGCCTTCAATCCCCAGGCAGTGTCCTCAGCCAAGGCAATGGGCATGTGGCAGTTCATGCCGGCCACTGGCAAGCAATACGAATTGCGCCAAAACATTTTTCGGGACGACCGCCGCGATGTGCTTGCCTCAACCCGTGCGGCGCTGGACTACCTGCAAAAACTGCACGAGATGTTTGGCGATTGGCACCTGGCATTGGCAGCCTATAACTGGGGCGAGGGCAGCGTGGGCCGGTCGATGCGAAAGCGTCAGCAAGCTGGGCAGAGCAGCAGCTATGTCGACTTGCCAATGCCGCAAGAGACCCGTTTTTATGTGCCCAAGCTGCAGGCCATAAAAAACATCGTGGCCCGGCCGCAAGAATTCAATGTCGAATTGCCCCGCATCGAAAACCACCCCTTCTTTGAGGCCGTCGATATCAAACGCGATATCGATGTGGCATTGGCCGCCAAGTTGGCTGGTGTGAAACTAGAGGACTTTATGGCCCTCAATCCATCCGCCCGTCAACCTGTGATTCTGGCTGCCGGCACCCCGCAAATACTGCTGCCCTGGGACAATGCGAAGGCCTTTGAGGAACGCCTGTCGGGCTACGATGGGCGCTTGGCAAGCTGGACTGTATGGGTCGCACCGAGCACCTTGAAGCCGGCGGACGCAGCAAAAAAGGTCGGCATGAGCGAAGCCGAGTTGCGCCGGGTCAACAACATACCACCCAGGGTTGTCATCAAGGCCGGCTCGAGCCTCCTGGTGCCGCGTCCGCTGCAACTTGGCAACGATGTGGCAAGCCATGTGGCCGACCATGGTCAGCTGAACCTGGCGCCTGAAATCGCGCTCAAGCGCAGCAGCGTGAAAGCCGGCAAGGGTGAAACGGTAGCCAGTGTGGCAAAGCGTTACCGCCTGAGCCCGGCAACGGTGGCCGAATGGAACCAGGTCAGCGTCACAGCCAACTTCAAACCCGGCCAGGCGGTGGTACTTTATTTACCGGCAGGCAGTAAACCAACCAAACAGGCTGCCAAAAGCAAAACGCGTGCGCCATCCGCGACCAAGCCCTCCAGCGGGCCTAAGCCGTCCAGCAAGCGCTGAGCAGTTGCGGCCTAACGCCGGTCGACCAGGGCATGGGCAATGGTGCCCAAATCCACGTACTCCAACTCGCTGCCGGCGGGCACCCCGCGGGCCAGACGGGTCAGGCTGAGACCTCGGGCTTTGAGCGCTTCGCCGATGACATGGGCCGTGGCCTCGCCTTCGGCGGTAAAGTTGGTGGCCAAAATGACTTCACGCACCTGCCCGTCACAGGCACGCTCGAAGAGTTTCTTCAGGCCGATGTCCTTGGGTCCGATCCCGTCGAGCGGACTCAACCGGCCCATCAACACAAAATACAGGCCACGGTAAGCGCCGGTGCGCTCCACCGCAGACTGATCAGCCGGGGTCTCAACCACGCAGAGCTTGGAGGCGTCGCGCTTCGGGTCCAGGCAGGTTGCACAAACATCGGCTTGGGTGAAAGTGTGGCAACGCTCGCAATGGCCAATTTCCGCCGCGGCTTGCGCCAGGGCTCTGGAGAGGCCCAGTGCACCAGCCCGATCATGTTGAAGCAGATAGAAGGCCATCCGCGAAGCCGACTTCACCCCGACCCCGGGCAAACGCCGTAAAGCCTGGATCAACAGCTCCAGGGCGTTGGCACTAGCCACAGCAGCTGGTCTCAGAACGGGAACTTCATGCCGCCCGGTAGCCCGGGCATGCCGGCGGTGAGCTTGCCCATTTTCTCGGCCGAGGTCTCCTCGGCCCGTCGCAAGGCGGCATTGAAAGCCGCAGCCACCAGGTCTTCAAGCATGTCCTTGTCTTCAGCCAGCAAACTCGGGTCAATCGTGACGCGTTTGACATCATGTTTGCAGGTCATGGTGATCTTGACCAGGCCGGCGCCCGATTCGCCGCTGACTTCGATGAATCCGAGCTCATCCTGCGCCTTCTTCATGTTGTCCTGCATCGCCTGGGCCTGCTTCATGAGTCCGGCGAGTTGACCTTTGTTGAACATTTTTTTCCTCGGGGGTTGTGGTGGGGCGCGGGGTGACCGGTGCTCAGCCCTGCTTGATACTGCCAGGCACGATTTTCGCCCCAAAATCGCGCAACATGGTCTGCACGAAGGGGTCTTCAAAAATGATTTTCTCGGCCGCCAGTTGGCGCTCGGCCGCAGCTTGCGCATTGCGCCTGGCGGGGCTGTCGCTCACCCGGCCGACCTCCACCACCAATTGCACGGCATGGCCCGCTGCCTGCAAGGCTGATGCCAGGCGGTCCCGGCTGCCGGGCTGGTTAAGCGACTCGCGTTCAAGCCGAAGCAGCCACTGGTCGGTGTCGCGCGCAAGCAGTTGTGCCTGTAGGGCCAGCTCCCGCACCAGGCCGGAGATAGCCTCCTTGGCCACCAGTTCCTGCACCACGGCATGCCAAAAACTGCCGTCTTCGGTGGGCACCAGGGCTGCCACCGACTGTTGGGCCAGAACCTCAGAACGAGAATCGGCCGCAACCCGCACCGGAATATCCGCAATCTCGGGCTCCGTCGCAGCTACAACTGGCAGCGCCGGGCTGGCCTGGGACCTGGACGCTGCGCCTTGCCAACTGGCTGCCACCGACCCACCGCTGCGCACTGGCAGCAGTTGCCCGGCGCGGTCCGATGCATGACCGGCTGGGGCTGGCAGGGGTTTGTTGGGGGCATCAAGCAGCGGCGCTTGGGCCCGAAGCAGTTCTGGCGCAGCCTCAATCAGAGTTTTTTTTTCTGCTGCGGCCAAAACCGGGCGCCCCGGTTTGAAGGCCAGCAAACGCAGCAAGACCATGGTCAAGGCGGCGTATTCATCAGGCGCCAAACCCAGCTCAGCCCGACCATGCAGGCACAGGCTATAGAGCAACTGCGTCTCGTCCGCTGGCAAACTGCGGGCCAAGGATGCAAGTTCTGCCGCATCCGGGTCGCTGTCGTCCGGCTCACCAGGCACGGCCTGCAACACTGCCATGCGCTGTAAAACTGTGGCCATTTCCTCCAGTGCGGCAGCCGCACTCAAGCCATGCAGCCGCAGGGTCTCGACAGTCTGGACCACCGCCTTGCCATCGCCGAGGGCCAAGGCTTGCAACAAGCCAAACACATAGCTGCGATCGACACTGCCCAGCATCAGGCGCACGCTGGCTTCTTGGAGCTGCCCCGAACCGAAGGCAATCGCCTGATCGGTCAAGCTCAGCGCATCGCGCATGGAGCCCCGTGCTGCGCGGGCCAGCAGGCGCAGCGACTGTGCATCTGCCTGCACCCCTTCAGCCAGCAGCACTTGCTGCAGATGTTCGCCAATCGTCTCGGGCGCCATCGGACGCAAGTTGAACTGCAGACAGCGGGAGAGCACCGTCACCGGAACCTTTTGCGGGTCGGTGGTGGCAAGCACAAATTTCAGGTAGTCCGGCGGCTCCTCCAGGGTCTTGAGCATGGCATTGAAAGCGGTGCTGCTGAGCATGTGCACTTCGTCGATCATGAACACCTTGAAGCGCCCTTGCACAGGTTTGTAGACCGCCTGCTCCAGCAGCGCCTGTATCTCGTCAACGCCGCGGTTTGAAGCCGCGTCGAGTTCGGTGTAATCAACAAAGCGGCCGGTGTCAATGTCGGTGCAGGCTTGGCAAACGCCGCAAGGCGATGCGGTGATGCCGCCCTGCCCGTCAGCGCCCTGGCAGTTGAGGGATTTGGCCAAAATACGCGACACCGTTGTCTTGCCAACACCCCGGGTTCCCGTGAACAAATAGGCATGATGCAGCCGCTTCGTCGTCAGCGCGTTGCTAAGGGCCTGCACCACATGGCCCTGCCCCACCATTTCAGTGAAATTCTTGGGCCGGTATTTGCGGGCAAGGACGAGGTAGGACATAGTCAGCCATTCTACGGTCCTGCCTCGGCAAGGCTCATGCCTAGTCACTGGTTGGCGATGCTTGGCGGCATGTTCGCCGCTGAGGCCTCAAGCCACCGAGGCCTCAGGCCCAAGCCCGTACAATCTTGCGTGACGGGCCTTCCCACATGGGGAAGCGGCCAACCGGGTCAGGTGGGGAACCAAGCAGCCCTAACTGTGGATCCAGTGCTGGGGTCAAGGCTCGTCAACCCCCTTTTCGTCACCCAGCCGAGTCGCAGCAATGGCCGTGGCTTGCTGGCCTACAGCGCTTGATCTGCCGTTTTTTTTCTGTTCCAGAAAGTCTAAAATGCCGTCCGCGGCCTGGCGCCCAGTGGCCAGACTTGCGGTCAACAAATACCCCCCGGTCGGCGCCTCCCAATCCAACATTTCCCCCGCACAAAATAAACCCGGGCAGGACTTGGCCATCAGCCCTGAATCAAGGCCCTCAAATCGAACCCCCCCAGCCGTGCTGATAGCCTCGTCTAGCGGTCGGGTCGCGCCAAATGACATGGGCAGGGCCTTGATGGCTGACGCAAGTTCCCCGGCATGGTGCATGCGCTGGGGCCCCAAGCACTCATGCAGCAGGGCAAGCTTCACGCCTGCCAAAGAGAGTCGACTTTTCAGGTGGTTGGCCAGCGAACGTGATCCGCGCGGGTGGTTTATTTCGGCCTGCACCCGCTGCAGCGACAGGTCTGGCAACAAGTCGAGCACAAAATCAGCTTGCCCGGTGGCGTCAATTTGGTCGCGCAATTGACGCGAGAAAGCGTACACCAAGCTGCCCTCGAAGCCGCTGTGCGTCACCACAAATTCGCCCTGCTGGCGCTGTGTTTGGCCCTGCACATCGGTCACCGTGAGGGCTATGGTTTTCAAGGCTTGGCCAGCGAAACGTTGCCCAAAATAGGGGCTCCAGGCAGGGGCCACATCAAAACCGCAGTTGCTCGGGCGCAGCGGCGATACAGCGACGCCCCGCGCCTCGACCTGGTCGACCCACAGCCCGTCAGACCCCAAGCGGGCCCAACTCGCGCCGCCCAAAGCCAGCAGCACCGCATCACCGCTGGCCAGCGCAGGGCCCTGGGGGGTCAAAAAAAGCAACTCGAGGGCTGTTTCGTCTTCCCGGTCTGCCCAGCCGACCCAACGGTGCCGCAGGTGAAATTTCACGGGCTGCCCCTGCTCGGGTTGGCGCAAACGCTGCAACCAGGCCCGCAGCAGGGGAGAGGCCTTCATCTCGTTCGGGAAAATACGCCCTGAGCTGCCGACAAAAGTCGACACTCCCAGCGACCGGGCCCAAGCCTGCAACTGCTCGGCGTTGAAGGCCTGAATGGCAGACGAAACATGGTTGCAATGCGGCCCAAAGCGGCTAAGAAATCGGGCAAGAGGCTCTGAATGGCTCAGGTTCAAGCCGCCCCGGCCAGCCAGCAAGAACTTGCGGCCAACAGAGGGCATAGCATCAAACAAGTTTACCGCCACACCAGCAGCCGACAGCACTTCTGCGGCCATCAAACCGGCTGGCCCGCCGCCCACCACCAAGACTCGGTGGGTCGGCTCAGCCGTCATGTTGCCAACCAGGTCTGGGGCTCTCGGCCGGCCCGGGGATGGCGGCTGGGCACGCTGCAGCGTCTTCGCAAGCAAGTCGCCGCTGCAAACTGTCGTCGTGTTGCTGGTGCTCGCCATGGCTGAGGGTGCGAAAGCTTGCCAAGCCTGGCCAATCGTAAAAGCCTGTAGTTTTCATTTGCTAATATTTGTGACACAACGGTCTGCCGGTTTCTGTCACAATTTCCCAACTTTAACCCCATCGCCTATCTCATCTGAGGAAACACCATGGCCAGCGAACTCATCAAACACGTGACCGACCTCTCTTTTGAGGCAGACGTGCTGAAATCCGGCCAGCCAGTGCTGGTGGACTACTGGGCCGAATGGTGTGGGCCCTGCAAACAAATCGCTCCGATTCTTGATGAGGTCTCCTTAGCCTACCAAGGCAAACTGCAAATAGCCAAAATGAATGTGGATGAAAACCGCGATATACCAGCGAAGTTCAACATCCGAGGCATCCCGACTCTGATGCTATTCAAGGATGGCAAGCTTGCAGCCACCAAGGTTGGTGCACTGAGCAAGGCACAGTTGACGGCCTTTATCAACGAACAACTGGGCTGAACCACCAGCCCCCGCCGCAGCGGTGGGGGCTTGTCACTCCAGGTGTCAAGCCGGTTGGCAAAAGCAGCTGTCAAAAGCAGCTCGGCCCGGTGCATTTTTCCTGTCATAATCCCATCCAAGTTTTCATTTGACCCAGAGTTGGGTTCGTTTCCCGTCTTAAGACTTCGCGCTTGCGGCCTCTGTCAGGTAGCGCCCAACCCCTCCCCCGGTATGTCATTTCAACCCTTCTCTGGGCTCCCTCATGCACTTAAATGAACTCAAGGCACTGCATGTGTCTGAAGTCCTCAAACAAGCTGAAGAGCTTGAAATTGAAAACACCGGCCGCATGCGCAAACAGGAGTTGATGTTTGCCATTATCAAAAAGCGTGCCCGAACCGGCGAGCAAATCATTGCAGACGGCGTGCTCGAAATACTGCCCGACGGCTTCGGCTTTTTGCGCAGCCCCGACACCAGCTACACCGCCAGCACCGACGACATCTACATCAGCCCCAGCCAGGTGCGCCGTTTCAACCTGCACACCGGCGACATGATCGAAGGGGAGGTTCGAACGCCAAAAGACGGCGAGCGCTACTTTGCGCTCAACAAGCTCGACCGGGTCAATAGCGGCGGCCCGGAGGACAACAAGCACAAGGTGATGTTTGAAAACCTCACCCCATTGTTCCCCAAGGTGCAAATGCGGCTGGAGCGGGAGAACATCAAAACAGACGAGAACATCACGGGTCGGGTGATTGACATCATCGCGCCGATCGGCAAAGGGCAACGGGCACTCCTGGTCGCACCCCCGAAAAGCGGCAAAACTGTGATGATGCAGCATATCGCCCATGCTATTTCGGCCAACTATCCCGACAGCCACATGATGGTGTTACTGGTGGACGAGCGACCCGAAGAGGTCACCGAGATGCAGCGCACGGTCAAGGGAGAAGTCATTGCATCAACCTTCGACGAGCCTGCCGCCCGCCATGTTCATGTTGCAGAAATGGTGATCGAACGGGCCAAGCGCTTGGTGGAATTGAAGAAAGATGTGGTGATATTGCTCGACTCCATCACCCGTTTGGCGCGCGCTTACAACAATGTGGTTCCCTCAAGCGGCAAGGTTCTTACTGGCGGAGTCGATTCCAATGCCTTGCAGCGGCCCAAGCGTTTTTTAGGCGCAGCGCGTAATGTTGAGGAAGGGGGCTCACTGACCATCATTGCCACCGCTTTGGTTGACACCGGGAGCCGAATGGACGAGGTCATTTTTGAAGAATTCAAAGGCACAGGCAATTCGGAAATCCACCTCGACCGGCGACTGTACGAAAAGCGGGTGTTCCCCTCCATACAACTGAACCGTAGCGGTACCCGCCGAGAAGAGTTGTTGCTACAGCCCGAGATTTTGCAAAAAACCCGCATCCTGCGCCAGTTTTTGTACAACATGGATGAGGTCGAAGCCATGGAGATGGTGCTCAAACAAATGCGGGCCACCAAGACAAACAGCGAATTCTTCGACATGATGCGCCGGGGTGGCTAGTGCCTCGGCAAGGAAGTAACCCAACAAAGTGAAATCGCTGGATGTACCGAAGCCATAGTTACAGTCAAGGCTATGGAAAGCATTTGTAACGACGGCCTAGGTGCTGATGCAGGCCAACAGATTTCGGCGTTTCTGGGCCGGGGTACTGGACTATAATTTGCGGCTTTTCTTGCTAAGTACAACGGGTTTTTAATTTGACAAATGCTTGTCCGATTACCCGACGCGGCTGGCTCAACTGATGGATCAACAATGAAAACTGGCATTCACCCCAACTACCGAGAGGTCTGTTTCATGGACCTCTCCAATGGCTTCAAATTCGTCACCCGCTCCTGCGCTAACGCCAAAGAGATGATCAAAATGGAAGACGGCCGCGAACTGCCGCTCTACAAGCTCGACACCTCGAGCGAATCCCACCCTTTTTACACCGGCACCCAAAAATCAGTTGATAACATGGGCGGGCGTGTGGAGCGCTTCCGCAACCGCTTCGGCAAGACTGCAGCCAAATAAGCTGGCCGCAGTTTCCCGCAGCGCAGGCAGCCCGGTTTACCGCGCTGCCTTTTTTTCTTAATGAACAAATCCAACCCGGCCATCGTCACGCAGTCTGCGGTTCGGCGTATGCCACGAGCCGCGCTGCTGCTGCTTTGTCTGGCTTATGTTCTACCGGGCTTGTTCGGGCGTGCGCCCTGGCGCAGCGACGATATCAACGCTTTTGGCTTTATGCTCGAGTTGGCCAGCGGCGGCGGTGACTGGTGGTCGCCACGAATCATGGGTTTGGTGCCAGAGGTGGATGCCTTGCTCCCCTACTGGCTAGGGGCTTGGGCCATACAGTTGGCGCCTGCTTGGCTGGGGCCAGACAATGCCGTTCGCATTCCCTCTGTTGCGCTGCTCTCCTTGGCCTTGGTAGCGACTTGGTATGGGGCCTACCATCTTGCACGCAGCCCCAAGGCACAGCCCCTTGCCTTTGCCTTTGGCGGTGAAGCCCAGCCCGCTGACTATGCCCGAGCCCTGGCGGATGGCGCCTTGCTGGCCTTGATCGCCTGCCTGGGTTTGGCACAGCCCGCCCACGAAACCACCGCCAGTCTGGCGCAGCTCAGTTTTTCGGCACTGGTTTTTTATGGTTTTGCAGCGGCCCCAAGCGGTAAACCGCTGCCGCTGCTCAGCATGGGGTTGGGCTTGGCTGCACTGGCGCTGTCGGGCGCCCCTAGCGTGGCGGTGCTGCTGGGCCTGGGTGGCTCTCTGAGCCTGCTGAGTCCCGAAGCAGAGCAACATCCCAGTGAGCCCGTAACACGCCGCGGGGCTACCGCCATGGTGGCAAAGTCTGTGTTGATCACCTGCTTGGTTGCACTGATGGCCAGTGCCCTGGATCTCTGGCGCTGGCGTATCGCAGTGCCGGGCACTGAAACGCAGATCTGGCTGGGCCTGGGCAAACTCCTTGTTTGGTTTACCTGGCCGACTTGGCCGCTGGCGCTTTGGAGCCTGTGGCGCTGGCGCCATCATTTTTTTCGGGCCGGCCAGTTGCCGAGTAAACACCTGCTGCTGCCACTTTGGTTTGCCGGACTGGCCCTGCTCGCAACACTCTTCACCCATTCACCCGAGCGATCCCTGTTACTGGCGCTACCGCCCCTGGCCACCCTTGCTGCCTTTGCTTTGCCCACCCTGAACCGCAGCCTATCAGCCCTGATCGATTGGTTTACCCTGTTGTTTTTCTCTGGCTGTGCGTTCATCATCTGGGTGGTTTGGGTGGCCATGCAAACCGGTGTTCCCTGGCAACCGGCGGCCAATGTGGAGCGTCTGGCGCCTGGCTTTGTGCCAAGTTTCGCGCCGCCACACTTTCTCATCGCGCTCGCGGCCACTCTGGGCTGGGTATGGCTGGTGCAATGGCGCGTTGGGCGACACCGCGCAGCCATTTGGAAGAGCCTGATCCTTCCTGCTGGAGGGGCCGCTTTGTGCTGGCTGTTACTAATGACGCTTTGGCTGCCGCTGCTCGACTATGCACGCAGCTACCTGCCCATGGTGGCTCAGGCCCAGCGGAGTATGCAGGGCAGCCCCTGTGCTCAACAAACGGGGCTAAATGCAGGGCAAATCACCGCATTGCGCTTCCACGGCGGCTTGGTCCTGACGGCCCTGCAACAACAAAACTCGTGTGCTTGGTTGATTGTTGGCATAGACCCGACACAGCAGGCCGTAGCCACAGTTGATGCCTCAGAGTGGACGCTGCACGCCCAGTCTAGTCACCCGACCGATCGGGACGACAACTGGCTGATCTACCGGCGGCGGGCCCAAACTGGCTTGTAGCCCTGTGGCCTGTAACGGGCTGCCAATTTGCGCTTGGGTCAACTGTTGCGCAACACACGGTCTGCCGGGAACACAATGGCGAACCGCGAGCCCTCACCGGTTTTACTGGCAATACTCAGTTCAGCGCCATGGCGCTGGCAGACATGTTTGACGATCGCCAAACCTAAACCGGTTCCACCGGAATCGCGCGAGCGGCTGCGGTCAACCCGGTAGAACCGCTCGGTCAAGCGGGGAATATGCTCAGCAGAAATGCCGGGGCCGGTGTCTTCCACGGAAAACTCGGCGCCGCCGTCGGGCACACCGCGGAGCCAAACCTTAATGCTGCCGCCGGCTGGCGTGTACCGAATGGCATTGCTCACCAGATTGCTGGCGGCACTGAATATCTCGCTAGTCGCGCCCAGCAACTGTCCCTGCAACAGGCATTCAAAACTCAAGGACTGCGTGATTTCAGGCACATCGCTTTGGCTGTGCAGCAGTTGGCGTCCCTCCTGCTCGAGCTGAGCCATGAGTTCGGCGGCGCTAATGTGTTCGGCGAAGTCTGGCGGCAGACTGCCTTCGAGATTGGAGAGCGTCAATAAATCGCTGACAAGAACCTGCATACGACGCGCTTGTACCGACATCATGGCCAGATAACTGTCTCGCTCACACTGCTTGAGAGGCAGGGTCTGAAGCGTCTCCACAAAACCCGAGAGAACCGTCAAAGGGGTGCGTATTTCGTGCGACACATTGGCTACAAAGTCACGCCGTATAGCCTCTGCCCACTTAAACGCAGTGACGTCGCGGGACAGCATCAGCAGACGACCTTCACCATAAGGGTGCATTTGCAGAGACAACTGGATCGGATGAGAGTTTGTGCTGGCGGGACTCGATACTGTTAACTCGTGACTAAAGTCACGGGCTGCCCAGTAGGCAACGAATGCTGGATCGCGCAACAAATTGCCTAGGTACTGCTGCAGGTCACGCCGCGCATCAAGCCCAAAATGATTCGCCGCTGTTTGATTCGCCCACTCGATTCGACCATGCGCATCGAGCAATACAACCCCGTTGGGCGAAGCTTGCAGAGCCGCCACAAAATCATTCAGCCGGGCCACACTGTCTGTGCCAACACGCTCGCGCTGCCGCAACAAACGGCTTACCCGATCTGAAATTTCGCCCCAAACACCAAGCTCCACCGGCGGGCCATCGGCTTTACCGCGGCGTAGCCAGCGCAACACCCGTACGCCAAGAAGAGAATCGAAACAAAACCAAATCGACGAGGAGGCAATAACACCAGCCAAGGCACCCATGAGAGGCTGCTGAAAAAACAGCAGGAAACCAGCTACCGCGCCAAGCAGCTGCAACCCAAAAAATTGACATATTCTGGCGATCACGGGCTCAGCATTGAAGCCTCGGGGCGAAACGGACTGAAACCAACTCAGGCATCTGATTTGGCAGGCAGGGCTGTGACCACTTTTCCAGTCAAGCGGTAGCCCGCACCACGTACGGTTTCAATCATTTGGCCAGCTATAGGCCCGAGGGATTCCCGAAGCCGCTTCACATGAACATCAACCGTGCGCTCTTCAATAAAAACATGGTCACCCCAGACCTTGTCCAACAACTGCGATCGGCTGTGCACGCGCTCAGCATGGGTCATAAAGTAATTTAACAGCTTGAACTCTGTGGGGCCAAGCTTCAACAGTTGCTCCACAAATGTCACTCGGTAGGTCGACGCATCCAGCGACAAGCCGCCGATGGTCACCAAACCGCCAACCTGCTCAGGCGCTCGTCGCCGCAAAACTGCGCGCACACGGGCCAACAGTTCCTTGGTGGAAAAAGGTTTGGCGATGTAATCATCCGCCCCCGCGTCCAAGCCGGCGACCCGGTCAATTTCATCACCGCGTGCGGTCAGCATGATGATGGGTACGGCCTTGGTTCGGGGACTGGCCCGCCAGCGCTTGGCCAAACTCAGACCGCTCTCGCCCGGCAGCATCCAGTCCAGCAGTATCACATCCGGCAAGACCGCATCGAGCTCACATTGCGCGGTCGCACTGTCCATTGCCCAAACTGGCCTGAAACCATTGTGGCGTAAATTGACCGCGATCAGCTCGGCGATAGCTGGCTCGTCTTCGACAATCAGGACCCCTGGCAACTGCCTCATTTGACGACCGACTCGATTTGTTCCATCGAGGTATGTCGCACGTCAGCGCCCTTTACAACATAAATGATGAACTCGGCGATGTTTTTCGAGTGGTCCCCGATGCGCTCTATCGACTTGGCCAAAAATAGCAAGTCCAAGCTCGGCGAGATCATTCGAGGGTCTTCCATCATGTAAGTGATCAGCTTTCGCACGAAACCATCAAACTCTTGGTCGATCAGGTCGTCTTCCTTCAAGATAGCAAGGGCTGCTTGGGTGTCAAGGCGCGCAAACGCGTCCAAAGCTTTGTGCAGCAATCCCGAGGCCAAGTCTGATGCCACTCTCAATTCAAGCGCAGGCAGGGATCTCGGCGCACCACTGCCAATGATGGAGCGCACCATGCGAGCAATTTTTTCGGCCTCGTCCCCCACACGCTCCAAGTTTGCCGTGGTTTTAGAGATGGCAATCAGCAGCCTCAGATCTCGCGCTGTAGGCTGGCGGCGCGCAATGATGCTGGAGAGTTCACGGTCTATCTCCATCTCCATGGCATTGACGCGTGCCTCTGCGGCTGTGACCTGGTTTGCGACCTCAACGCTAAACTTGGATAGCGCATAAATGGCTTGGCGAATCTGTGATTCAACCAAACCGCCAAGTTCCATGACCCGGCTTGATACAGCGCTGAGCTCGGTGTCAAACTGGGTGGAGAGGTGTTTGTCAGGCATGTGGTGTCCTTATCCGAAACGACCGGTGATGTAGTCTTCAGTTTCCTTGCGGTTTGGCTTGAAGAAAATTTGCTCGGTAGCGCCAAACTCTACCAAATCCCCAAGGTACATGTAGGCTGTGTAATCGCTGCAGCGAGCCGCCTGCTGCATGTTATGGGTCACGATCACCACGGTGTAATCGTTCTTGAGCTCGGTAATCAGCTCCTCAATTTTTGCCGTCGAGATGGGGTCGAGCGCAGAGCAGGGTTCGTCAAGCAAGAGAACTTCGGGTTTGATCGCAATACCCCGAGCGATACACAAGCGCTGTTGCTGCCCGCCAGACAGGCTAGACCCGCTTTGGTCCAGTTTGTCCCTGACCTCTCCCCACAGCGCCGCTTTGCGCAATGCCCATTCGACCCGCTCCTCTAAATCTGCCGAATTCAAACTCTCAAACAGTTTCACGCCAAATGCCACGTTATCAAAAATAGACATCGGAAACGGCGTTGGTTTCTGAAACACCATCCCTACTTTGGCACGCAGCAGTGCCACGTCTTCTTTGCTGCGTAGCAGGTCGTGTCCGTCGAGGAGGATTTCGCCTTCTGCCCGCTGCTCGGGGTATAACTCAAACATTCGGTTGAACACGCGCAGGAGGGTTGACTTACCGCAGCCGGATGGTCCAATGAAGGCCGTTACCTTTTTCTCCGGAATCTCCAGATTGATGGCTTTGAGGGCATGGAATTTTCCGTAATAGAAATCCAAATTTTTCACTGCAATCTTGGCCCGCTCTGGTGCGGCGCTTATGGCATTCATAGAGTTCCAATCTTTTTTTGGGGCCTGTCAGGCCGGCTGCCTAAATCTTACTTCTGGTCAATACACGGGCAAGGATATTGAGTCCCAGCACCGCCAGCGTGATGATGAAGACGCCGGCCCAGGCCAGTTTTTGCCAGTTTTCATAGGGACTCATGGCAAACTTGAAAATCGTCACAGGCAAGCTTGCCATCGGCTCAGTCACG
This sequence comes from Comamonadaceae bacterium, assembly GCA_014190675.1. Lineage (GTDB taxonomy): Bacteria > Pseudomonadota > Gammaproteobacteria > Burkholderiales > Burkholderiaceae_C > Rhodoferax. The sequence goes on from BJGT01000001.1 coordinate 66,198, forward strand.
CTGGAGGTCCAAAACTGGTTACTCAGGGCGGTAAAGAGCAGCGGAGCGGTTTCGCCAGCTATCCTGGCGACCGCGAGCAATACCCCTGTGACCACACCGGCCCGCGCAGACCGCAGCGTGATGCTGAGGATGACCTTCCACTTTGGCGCTCCCAGGGCATAGGCGGCCTCACGCAGACCAGATGGAACCAGTTGCAACATGTTTTCTGTGGTTCTGATGACAATAGGAACCACAATAAGCGCCAAAGCCACCACGCCAGCAATGCCAGAGAAGGACTTGTACCGAAACACAATGACGGAATAAACAAATAAACCAATCACAATCGAAGGCGCGGACAAAAGTATGTCGTTGACAAAACGCGTGACCGAGGCCAACCATCCCTGGGAATCAAATTCGGCAAGGTAAATACCAGCGAGCACGCCAATCGGCGTACCAACCAAAGCGGCCAGCATCACCATGAGAAAAGAGCCATAAATGGCGTTGGCCAATCCTCCTTCGTCATTTGGCGGCGGTGTCATTTCGGTCAGTGTGGTCCAGTTCATGCCGCCGATTCCGAGAACAATCGTGTCAAACAGAATCCAAAACAGCCAGAGCAAACCGAACGCCATGGCCAGCAAAGACATCACCAGTGCCACCTGGTTGACAAATTTTCGACCTGCGAACTTGGCTTTTCGAGCGGCTTGCAGATCTGCCTGCTTCAACAGAAGCTCACCCGTCGTCATGTCTTGAGTCCTTCGTTTTTCTTGAGTTGCGAGAGCAGTACTTTGGACAGCGTCAGGATCACGAAGGTGATAAAAAATAAGACTAGGCCAAGGTACATCAAAGAAGCTTGGTGCAAACCTTCACCGGCCTCTGCAAATTCATTTGCCAGGGCCGAAGTGATGCTGTTGGCGGCCTGAAAAAGACTCAGTGAATCAAGTTGGTTGAAATTACCTATGACAAAAGTCACCGCCATGGTTTCACCAATGGCTCTGCCCAAACCCAGCATGATGCCGCCAATGACGCCAGACTTCGTATAGGGCAAAACCACTTTGGTTACCACCTCCCAAGTCGTGGCGCCCAGGCCGTAGGCCGATTCTTTGAGCAGGGTTGGTGTGACCTCAAACACATCTCGCATTACCGCCGCAATGAAAGGAATGATCATGATGGCCAAAATGATGCCGGCCGATAAAATACCTATACCAACCGGTGGCCCCGACAACAGGGCGCCTAAATAAGGTAAACCGCCAAACGCCGATTGAAGCGGTTGTTGAACATATTGGGCCAACAGGGGCCCAAACACCAAAAGACCCCACATGCCATACACAATCGACGGTATTGCGGCCAACAATTCGATGGCTGTGCCTAGCGGGCGCTTCAGCCAAGCCGGGGAGAGCTCTGTCAGAAAAACCGCGATACCAAAACTCACCGGCACTGCAATCAGCAAGGCGATCAACGACGTCATGAGCGTGCCGTAAATCATGACCAATCCGCCAAAGTCTTGCTTCACAGGGTCCCAGCTGGTGCTGCTAAGAAAGCCAAAGCCGTAGCGACTGATCGCCGGCCAAGCACTGATGGTGAGGGAAACCAATATAGCCATCAGTGTGGCAAGCGTAAACAAAGCTGCGCCCTTGGCTAGCCAGGCAAAAATTCGGTCCGCCAGGGGCCCTGAACGGGGTTTGTTTTTTGGAGGGGGTTTTGTCATGCTGTGACCGCTCGAAGCTAGCGACTGGTCTGCGGCAAGATCAGAAACTGTCAGTGTAGATGACACGGGCACCCCTTGAAGATCCAAAAACGTCGCACCAGTTCCAATCACTTGAAAGCGATGGTTTTCCCTGATGCGTCTTTGAGTTCGCCCCAGGCCTTTTCAATGGCCGCCACAACTGGCTTAGGCATTGGCACATAGTCAAGATCGTCTGCTACTTTGTCGCCGTTTTTGTAAGCCCAAGAAAAGAACTTCAAGGTCTCTGTGGCGCTTGTTGGCTTATCCTGCAGTTTGTGCATCAGAATGAATGTGGCACCTGAAATTGGCCAAGCATCCTTGCCAGGCTGATTGGTCAGAATTTGGTAGAAACTCTTGGTCCAGTCGGCACCAACAGCGGCCGCTTTGAAGGCGCTGTCGTCCGGAGCCACGAAGACGCCACTAGAATTTTGCATTAATGTGTAAGTCATTTTGTTCTGCTTGACGTAGGCGTATTCCACGTAGCCTATGGAGTTTGGCAGTCGGCCCACAAAAGCTGCTACGCCTTCGTTACCCTTGCCGCCGGCCCCGGTAGGCCAATTGACCGCCGTACCCTCGCCAACCTTGATCTTCCAATCCGGATTAACCTTGCTCAGGTAATTGGTAAAAATAAACGAAGTCCCGGAACCGTCAGCGCGCCGAACCGGCGCAATCGCTGCATCTGGCAAGGCCAAGCCAGGGTTCAAGGCTTTGATTGCCGCATCGTCCCACTTGCTGATTTTGCCCAGAAAAATATCACCCAGCACGGCACCACTGAGCTTCATTTGCCCCGGGGCAATGCCCTTGATGTTGACTACAGGGACGACACCGCCAATGACTGTGGGAAATTGAATTTGCCCTTTCTTGAGCAGTTCGTCGTCGGTGAGGGGCATGTCAGACGCACCAAAATCAACGGTTTTGGAGTCGATTTGTTTGATACCGGCGCCCGACCCCACCGACTGGTAGTTGATCCTGACACCAGTTGCCTTGTTGTAGTCGGCGGCCCACTTGGAGTACAGGGGCGCTGGGAAAGTCGCACCAGCGCCTGTGACTTCCTGCGCTGATACCATCGATGCTGTAAGCAGTGCCAGTGCGCAGGCTGAAGCGGTTAGAGGGCTTTGAAAACAAAATTTCATGGAATTCCTTTCGATTGATGAGTTAAACCGCGGTTAAGTCTTGTGAATTTACCTGCAAAATATGTCTTTTTCGTGACAAACCCGCCTAGTTTTTGGTCATTCCCTGGAACACATGTTGAATTCTTGTCACGAGAATGTCATTTTTAAACCCTAAGGTTGTCAGCTTGAAAATTTAGTTGGGAGCTTGACATGAAAAAATCCACCGAACAAGGCTTGGCACTGCGTATCGCGCAGGATGTTGTGGACAGCTACGACGAGGAATTTGAACTCGAACTCGAAGACCGGGCCGCGGACGCCATGCCTGGCAGCGGCGTTGATACCGGCTCAGCAGAGTTCAGAGAAAGCCGCAGGCGTTATTTTCGAGAGCTTTTTCGCATGCAGGCAGAGCTCGTTAAGCTGCAGGACTGGGTTGTCAAAACCGGACATAAGCTGGTGATTTTGTTTGAGGGGCGGGATGCCGCTGGCAAAGGTGGCGTGATCAAGCGCATCACCCAGCGGCTCAACCCACGCGTCTGCCGGGTGGCGGCCTTGGCGGCGCCAAATGAACGAGAGAAAACACAGTGGTACTTTCAGCGCTTTGTGTCGCACCTGCCAGCGGCCGGAGAAATTGTGCTGTTTGACCGGAGCTGGTACAACCGGGCAGGCGTCGAGCGGGTCATGGGTTTTTGCTCGGACGAGCAATACGAAGAATTTTTCCGCTCGGTGCCCGAATTCGAGAAAATGCTGGTGCGTTCTGGCATACAGCTGATCAAATACTGGTTCTCAATTTCTGACGAGGAGCAGTACGTACGCTTTCAGAGCCGGATTCAAGACCCCCTCAAGCAATGGAAACTTAGCCCCATGGATCTCGAATCTCGGCGCCGCTGGGAGGAATACACCAAGGCTAAGGAGGTGATGCTGGACCGCACGCATATCGAACAGGCTCCTTGGCGGATCGTGCATGCAGACGACAAGAAGAAAGCCAGGATCAACTGCATTCACCACCTGCTCACCCAGATACCTTATGCCGAGATTGAACACGCCGAGATTGTGTTGCCGCTGCGGGAACGCCACGACGACTATGTACGCAAACCAATACCGCAAGATCTGTTGGTACCGCAGGTTTTTTGAACTCACGCGCATCCCGAAGCAGGCCAAAATCGGCGTGGTCATCGTCGTGCGGAACGCCACCAGAACAACAAGCACACCCTCATGCCCACCCCACATCGTCTTGCAGCCATTGATCTTGGCTCGAACAGCTTTCGTCTGGAAATCGGGCAGGTTGAGCAGGGCGTTTTTCAACGAACTGAGTACCTCAAGGAGACCGTGCGCCAGGGCAACGGCCTGGACGAGGATAGAAACCTGACAACCCAGGCCATGCAGCGCGGCTGGGACTGCTTAGCACGGTTTGGCGAGCGATTGGCCGGTTTTAAAAGCCATGAGGTCCGTGCGGTAGCCACACAAACCTTGCGCGAGGCGCGTAATCGGGACGAGTTTTTGCGTCGCGGGGTAGCCATGCTCGGATTCCCCATTGATGTGATTTCCGGCCGCGAGGAAGCTCGCCTGATTTACCAGGGGGTGAGCCAGGCGCTGCCACCGAGTGATGATCGACGCCTGGTGGTCGATATTGGCGGGCGTTCGACGGAGATTGTGTTGGGGCGTGGCCGCATGCCCAGCCGCATGGAGTCATGCCGGGTCGGTAGCATCACCTGGTCGAACCGCTACTTTGCGGATCAAGATTTTTCCAAAGGGGCTTTTCAGCGGGCTGAAGTCGCCGCCAAGGCGGTACTCGACGAAGTGACCAATGCCTACCCTCGAGAGAGTTGGGATGTCGCCTATGGATCAGCGGGCACGGTTGGTGCGGTGGCTGATGTTCTGGCAGCGGCCGGCTGGCCGGCAGATTCCATCACACCATCGGGCTTGGACTGGCTGGTCGAGAAGCTCATCAGCGTCCAGAGCGCTGAGCGGCTCCGTTTGCCTGGCTTGAAGGACGACCGGCGCGCATTGATTGGGGGAGGTTTAAGTATTTTGCGAGCGGTTTTCGAGCTGCTGCAAATTGATCGCATGGTGCTCAACCCTGGTGGGCTCCGACATGGTCTGTTGGCCGAATTGATGGGGCAGGCACCTGAGCAGTCAGACTTGCGCTCCAGATCAGTGGCGCGACTGGCTGTTAAATTTGGCGCGGAGTCGGCCCAAAGCCAGCGGGTTGGCCGAGTTGCTCGCAATTTTTTGAACGCCTTGGTGGTCTGCAATCCACCAAGCGAAGCCCTGGCGACCGAGCGCCTGCAAAGAAAGCTCAATTGGGCAGCCGATTTGCACGAAATTGGCAGCCATATTTCACACACCGATTACCACAAGCACGGCGCCTATATTTTGGACAACGCTGACGCGATGGGCTTCACCCAGTCTGAGTTGCACAGGCTCAGCCTGCTGGTTTTGGGGCACCGGGGAAAACTTCGCAAGCTGGGGGCAGATTTCACTGACACAGCTTTTATATTCCAGTTGCTTTCCCTGAGGCTGGCTGTCATCCTGTGCCATGCCCGAAACGACCCTGTGACGGACGGGCTGCTGCTGTCGACATCCGGCAATGCTGACCAATGCATTTCTCTGCATTACGCGCAGGCTTGGGGCATCGCTTTCCCGCAATCTTTGCACCTGCTGCAAGAAGAGGTGATCGCCTGGCAAAAAACTCCATGGGCCTTGCAATTGAATGAAGGAAATCCTTAAAAAATTGAGTTAAACCGAAATTTTCCATGAGGCGAACCTACGGTTCTGTTTGGGTGTCAGCGGCGCATTGACGGTCAGTTTTAACAGGGCATTGATAAATGGTATAAACTGTATAAATCGTTTTTTAAGGAGCTGTTACATGGTCACTGTCAAATCATTGCCGTCGAAAAAAATTGCCGCCACCCCTGCTACGGCGAAGCCAAAAGTCGCTGTCAGCCGGCCAGTTACCGCGGCATCCGCCAAATCTGTACTGCGCGTAAAAACCGGCACCGCCCCCAAGCCAGTTGTTACCGCAGCCAAAAATTTAGTGTCCGCTGCCAAAGCGCCAATTGAAGCAGCCGGCACCAAGCCAGTAAAGCTCAAAAAACCAAAGCTCGTGCGAGACAGCTTTACCATGCCGAAATTAGAGTACAACGTGCTCGACGAACTCAAACAACGGGCGATAAAGCTGCTCTGCCCAGCTAAAAAAAGTGAGATCATGCGCGCTGGTATCAAGGCGCTTGCTTCCATGCCAGACAATGTTTTTTTGACCGCGCTGAAGGCGGTGCCAGCAATCAAAACCGGCCGGCCCAGCAAGGGAGATACCGACTGAGCCCCCCCCGGCGGGGCCAGAGCTGTACTCGGCTGGATGCTAGAGTATTTCCGGGCTTTGCACTGTCACCAAAAAGGTTTTGGGCAGCGCATCCCGTTCCCGATAACGCAGCCACCAGACTGCGCCTTTTCTCACCGTCCAGTCCTGCGATTCAATGCCCAGCAAATGGGCGACAGTTTGCCCAAGGACCGGTTGATGGCCCACGATCAGCACAGCGCCTTTGGCATTTGGCCACTGCGCCACTTCAAGCAGTTGCGCCACACTGGCCTCGACGGCGAGTTCCGGTTTGATCTTGTATTTGCGGCCCAATGCCATGGCAGTCTGCTCAGCCCTGAGCGCCGGACTGACCAGCACCTTGGCGCCATCAGGCAGATGACGGTCCAGCCAGCTGGCCATTTTTGCAGCCTGTTTTTCGCCCCTCGGGGTCAGGGCACGGGATGGATCGTGGCAACCTTCAACCCATTCTTGGGCCTCTGCGTGGCGCCATAGAACCAGGTCCATTGCCTTAGCGTTCTGCCGTCAGCAGCGCCTCAAGGACCCAGATCGATTGCTCGGGGGGCTCTTGTCGGGAGAAGGCTAGGAACTCTTCCTGCCAAACCCCAATACTTTTATGCTGGTCTTGCAAAGTTGCCTGGCCGTGCTGCAGCTGCCAAGGCTTCTGATAAAAAATTGCAACCATGTGACAGCCCACCCTTTTCCTTGACAGAGAAAGGCTTATTGTTCGGCGACACTGTGTAGGTTTGATGAAAGTTTGGAGATTCGGGCCCCGTGGGTCTGGGTCATGCGCCTGCTCAACGGGGGGCTTCATCTGGCAGCCACATTTGCAGAAATTGTGCACTACCCATCGCAGGGTCCAGTTGGTAATTCTTGAACCCGACGCGCTCATAAAGCTTGATTGCGCCCAGATTACCCTGGAGGACTTCGAGGGTTAATTTGCACGCACCACGGGCTCGGGCCAGTGAGACGACCAAGGCGAGCATTTTCTCGGCTACCCGCTGACCCCGGTAGTCTGGCAGCACCACCACATCGTGCACATTCACCAGTGCTTGGCAGGCGAAGGTTGAAAAACCTTCGATGCAGTTGACCAGGCCAATCGGCTCGGCCGAGTCTTGGTCCTCTTGACCAGAGAACGCCAAGACACTGAAAGCCTGGGGCCGTTCAGCCAAAGCCGACACCAGGTGAGCACGGGCGAATGCGCTGAGCCCCAGGCTACCACCCATGGGATCACGGGCATAGGCGTCAAGCAGCTCGACCAAGGCCTGGGCATGCCGAGGGTTGGCGTAATCAGCCTGCAAAATGTGCACTCGCTGCAGCGCCATCAGGCGGCCACGCCAATCGTTCGAGCAATGCGCTGCGCCCAGTCCTGGGCCTGGGCTGCGTCGCGCGCCTCAACCATCACCCGTACCAGTGGCTCAGTACCACTGGCACGAATGAGAAGCCTGCCCTGCCCTGCCAATTCAGCCTGTACAGCCTGTGTTGCTGCGGCCAGCCCGGCACTGGCCTGCCAGTCTTGTCCGGGCTTGAGGCGCACATTGAGTAGGGTCTGCGGAAAAAGCGCAACCGAAGCCAATAACTCGGCCATGGTTTTGCCGCTACGCACACAGGCTTGCAACACTTGTAGTGCCGAGATCAAACCATCTCCCGTGCTGTGCTTGTCGAGCATGAGCAAATGGCCAGAGCCTTCTCCGCCGAGCAGCCATTGGTGTTGCTGCAAGGCCTCGAGCACATGGCGGTCGCCCACCTTGGCGCGCACAAACTGAACACCACGGGCCTGCAGCGCCAGCTCGACACCCATGTTGCTCATCACGGTGCCCACCGCCCCGGGTACAGATTGGCCGCTGCTCAGCCGAGCGTCAACCATCAGGTAAAGCAACTCATCGCCGTTATACAGCCGCCCCTGCGCATCGACCAACTGCAGGCGATCAGCATCGCCATCTAGCGCCACACCGTAGTCAGCCCGGTGCAGCGCAACGGCCTGCACCAAGGCCTGCGGGTGCGTGGCTCCGACCCCATGGTTGATGTTCATCCCGTCAGGCTGGCATCCAATGGCAATGACTTCAGCACCCAGTTCATGGAAAACCTTGGGCGCAATGTTGTATGCCGCGCCATGGGCGCTGTCCACCACGATTTTCAGACCCTTAAGGGACAGCTCACTGGCAAAGGTGCTTTTGCAAAACTCAATGTAACGTCCGGCAGCATCATCCAGACGGCGGGTCTTGCCCAGGCTAGCTGAATCTGCCCACATCGGAGCCTGCTCCAGCTTAGTCTCCACCTCCTGCTCCCAGGCATCCGACAGCTTGCTGCCCTGGGCACTGAAGAATTTAATGCCGTTGTCCTCGAAACCATTGTGGCTGGCGCTGATCACGACGCCCAAGCTGGCCCGCTGAGACCGGGTCAAATAGGCCACGCCGGGCGTAGGCAGCGGGCCGAGTAAAACCACGTCAACGCCGGCCGAATTAAAGCCGCTCTCCAACGCACTTTCCAGCATATAGCCTGAAATACGGGTGTCCTTGCCAATCAGAACGCTGGGGCGAGCCTCATGCTGCTTGAGCACACGACCGACCGAGTGGGCCAGTCGCAAAATAAAGTCAGGGGTAATGGGCGGCGTACCGACGACGCCGCGAATGCCATCAGTACCAAAATAAGTTCGACTCATGAATCTTCTGAATTGTGTGACGAGAGGGATGAGATAGGGTCATTTTATGGCGCTGAGAACCTTGAGCGCCTGCACAGTCTCCCGCACATCATGCACACGCACGATGGCCGCCCCGCGCTCGACAGCCAGCAGGGCCGCGGCCACGCTCGCCAACATGCGTGGGTGCGGCGTATCGGTGCCGGCCACCGAAGGCAAATCCAGTGAGCTTGCCAAAGATCGCTTGCGCGACCATCCCGCGAGCAAGGGATAGCCCCCATTCAGCAGAGTTTGTTGCTGCGCAAGCAGTGAGAAATTTTGTTCTGCGGTTTTACCGAAACCTATGCCCGGATCGAGCACGATGCGCGCTTTGGCAACGCCCCGCTGGGTTAAGGCCAGCGCCCTTTGGGACAGAAAACTTAACACCTGGGCGAGTACCTCGCCCTCCATGGGGCTGACTTGCATGGTTTGCGGCTCGCGGTGCATGTGCATCAGGCACACGCCGCAATTTGGGTGAGCCGCCACAACCGCCAAGCCAGAGAGCGCTGCTGTAGACGGTTCGGGATCAAGCCAGCGCAGCGCCCAGATGTCATTGATGATGTCGGCGCCCATGTCAAGGGCCACCTGCATCACCTCTGGCTTGTAGGTGTCCACCGAAACGGGTACCCCCAGCTGCAGTGCCCCCTGCAGCACTGGCAGCAAGCGACTGAGCTCCTCTTGCGCCGACAGCGGCTGGGCACCCGGACGGGTGGACTCGGCGCCCAAGTCAAGCAGATCTGCGCCCTGGCTCAGGAGTTGCTCGCAACGCCCCAGCGCGGCAGAGGCATCAAGGTACCGGCCGCCATCTGTGAACGAGTCTGGCGTGATGTTGACAATGCCCATCACCCGGGGACTGCCCAGGTCTATGCGATAGCGACTGGTCTGCCAAAACATTTGTCTAAAAGAAGCTCACGAAGTCTGCCATCACCCAATTGGCCCGGTTTGCCTGCTACTGGTCGTACCCCGAGCCAGAAATACCGTAACCGGCACATGTCTCGCTGCTGCTACCGTTGCGCATGCCCTTCCTGACTGTGGCTACGGTTTGCACTTGAGCCCGAGCGCGAATTAACCGCTTTCAATTTGTCTCGGAAACTCGTTGTCACAGCGCCAGGGGTTGAACTGACCCCTGCTCTGGCGCCGGCTGGTGTCTGGTCACTCGGCCTCAGGCCACCGTTGGTGCGGGGTCTGGCTTGACGCTCGGTGCGCTGCCACCGCTGCTGTCGCTGCCCGAGGAGGGGGTGCGAGGCGTCCAATCCTTGGGTGGGCGCGGCTCCCTGCTGGCCATGATGTCATCGAGTTGGTCGCTGTCTATGGTTTCCCACTCCAGCAGGGCCTTGGCCATGGCATGCATCTTGTCGCTGTTGTCCTCAATGAGCTTGCGCGCCAAGCTGTACTGCTGGTCAATGATACGGCGCACCTCGGCATCCACCTTTTGCATGGTTTGCTCGCTCATATTGGTCGTTTTTGTGACTGAGCGGCCCAAAAACACCTCGCCCTCGTTCTCTGCGTAAACCATAGGCCCAAGCGCATCGGTCATCCCGTAACGGGTCACCATGTCACGGGCGATTTGGGTGGCCCGCTCGAAATCGTTGCTGGCGCCAGTGGTCATTTGCTTCATGAAAACTTCTTCGGCAATACGCCCCCCAAACAACATACTGATCTGGTGCAGCATGTACTCGCTGTCGTAGCTGTAGCGGTCCTGGGCCGGCAGGCTCATGGTCACACCCAAAGCGCGGCCGCGCGGAATCACGGTCACCTTGTGCACCGGGTCGCACTTGGCGAGCAATTTGCCTATCAGGGCATGGCCAGACTCGTGGTAAGCAGTGTTCCTGCGCTCGGACTCGGGCATGACCATGCTTTTGCGCTCGGGGCCCATCAGGATTTTGTCTTTTGCCTTTTCAAAGTCCTGCATTTCCACCGTACGGGCATTGCGGCGCGCTGCCATCAGAGCAGCCTCATTGCACAAATTTGCCAGATCAGCGCCCGACATGCCCGGGGTACCCCGAGCGATGATGCCGGCATTGACATCCTGCCCCAGTGGTACCTTTCTCATGTGCACATTCAAAATCTGCTCCCTGCCACGGATATCGGGCAGGGTGACATAAACCTGGCGATCGAACCGACCAGGGCGCAGCAGGGCAGAGTCCAAAATGTCTGGCCGGTTGGTGGCTGCAACCACAATCACGCCCACATTGGTTTCAAAGCCGTCCATCTCGACGAGCATTTGGTTGAGGGTTTGCTCGCGTTCGTCATTACCGCCGCCCAAGCCGGCACCTCGCTGTCGTCCGACTGCATCAATTTCATCAATGAAGATGATGCAGGGCGCGTTTTTCTTGGCGTTGTCAAACATGTCTCGAACCCGGGCGGCTCCGACTCCGACGAACATTTCAACGAAGTCAGACCCCGAGATAGAGAAAAACGGCACCTTGGCCTCACCGGCGATGCCCTTGGCCAATAGGGTTTTGCCAGTGCCAGGCGGCCCAACCAGCAACAAACCGCGCGGAATACGACCACCCAGCTTTTGGAATTTTTGCGGGTCTTTGAGAAAATCAACCACTTCCTTCACTTCTTCTTTGGCCTCATCACAACCCGCGACATCAGCAAAGGTGACCTGGTTGGTGTTTTCATCCATCATGCGAGCCTTGCTTTTGCCAAAGCTGAAGGCCCCGCCTTTTCCGCCCCCCTGCATCTGCCGCATGAAATAGACCCAAACCCCGATCAGGAGCAGCATGGGGCCCCAGCTCACCAGCAGGGTCATGAGCAGAGAGCCTTCTTCGCGGGGTTTGACATCGAATTTGACGCCATTGGCAATCAGGTCCCCGACCAGGCCACGGTCCAAGTAGGTGGCCGTGGTTCTGACTTTTCGGTCGTCATTGGTAACAGCCAAAATTTCAGTGCCGCCTTGACCTTCTTGGATTACCGCACTCTTGATGCGCTTGCCCCGAACCTCTTCCAAAAAGTCAGAGTAGCCCAGGTTTCCGGCACCGGATGCGCTGCGGGTATCGAACTGCTTGAAGACAGTAAACAATACCAGTGCGATCACAAGCCAGACTGCGATTTTCGAAAACCACGGATTGTTCAAGCGGAGCTCCAGTTAGGACATGAATGTCATGCTTCGACACATCTTGGCCTTATTTTAGTGTTTTCAAGATGCCTCGGGCTTAGCCCTACTTCCCCAAGCCCTTAGCAATCATCACCTCCGACCACCTCCAACCACCTTAGCCCGCCTCGCCTGCCCTGAACCCTCTACCCAACCAAAACGCCCATTTAGACCCTGGGCATCAGCCAGGACGGTTACCGGTCTGTCTTACATCAAGGCCTGAGCAGGCCTCGCCCAACCAAAAAGGTTTCCGAAGAGCGGCCGCGGGAGGCCTGCGGCTTGATCGGCTTGACCACCTCAAAGGTCTGCTTAAAGCGGGCCAGCAGGCCGCTGTAGGCGCCACCATGGAACACTTTGGCGACCAATGCCCCCTGCGGTTTGAGCTCCCTGGCGGCAAATTCGAGCGCCAGTTCCACCAAATGCTCGATGCGCGCCGAGTCGGCCGACTCGATTCCCGACAAATTGGGTGCCATGTCGGACAGCACCAGGTCTGCCTTGACCCCCTGCAGCTCCAGCGTGAGGCGCTGAAGAACTGCATCATCGCGAAAATCACCTTGTAAAAATAGCACCCCTTCCACGGCGACCATGGGCAGGATATCTAGCGCCAAGATGCGGCCGCGGGCTGGGCCGAGCTCAGCCGCGACGACCACTCTGGGGGACAGCTTGCGCTGAACATACTGACTCCAGGCCCCCGGTGCCGAGCCGAGGTCAATCACCAGATCACCTGGCTTAATCAGCCTCAAGGTTTCGTCAATTTCCTGTAACTTGTAAGCGGCTCTGGAGCGGTAGCCTTCTTTTTGCGCTAATTTGACATAGGCGTCGTTGACATGCTGATTCAACCAGGCCCGGTTGACTTTGCTGCTTTTGTTGCTGTTTTTCATTTTTTTGGGGGTCACCGATAATACCGCCATGGCCCTGATTCAACTGACACCCGCTGAGCGCAAAGCGCACCGTTCTGAAGCCCATCACCTCGACCCGGTGGTGATGGTAGGAGGCGAAGGCTTGACCGCGGCTATCAAAAAAGAGGCTCATGCCGCCCTGACAGCGCACGGGCTCATCAAAATAAGAGTTTTTTCAGACGATCGTTCGGCACGCGAGGCCATGTTGCAACTTCTTGCCGAAGAACTCGATGCAGCGCCGATTCAGCACATCGGCAAATTATTGGTGCTGTGGCGGCCGATGCCGGCGCGTGAGAAGCCTGTCGATGAAAACCGCATGGCTGGCCCGCGAGAGTTCAAAGTGCTGAAGTACAGCAAGCAGGCGGGCCAACGGCCCGAGGTGAAAACCCTGCGTGTATTGGGCAACCAACGGCTTTCGGCTGGCGGACAGGTCAAGCGAGCCAAAGCGCGCAAGCAAATCAGCGTCAAAAAGCGAAGTCAAACATAAGTCACCGACACCACCTCGTAATTGCGCACGCCCCCGGGCGCCTGCACTTCGGCGGTGTCGCCCTCTTCTTTGCCGATCAGCGCACGCGCAATCGGGCTGCCTATGTTGACAAAGCCGAGTTTGATATCAGCCTCATCTTCGCCAACAATTTGGTAGGTCACCCGCTCGCCAGAAGCCTCGTCCTCGAGTTGAACAGTGGCGCCAAAAACCACTTTTCCGCCAGCGTCGAGTTCGGCCGGATCGATGATCTGAGCGGCCGACATTTTTCCCTCTATTTCCTGAATGCGGCCCTCAATGAAACCCTGGCGATCTTTGGCGGCGTCATACTCGGCGTTTTCGCTGAGGTCGCCCTGGGCACGGGCTTCGGCAATCGCATTGATAACCCAGGGTCGGTCAACTGTCTTGAGCCGGTGCAGCTCGGTTTTGAGCTTTTGGGCACCGCGTTTTGTGATGGGAATGGTGGCCACTGAGCGCTCCGTCTGGGTGGTGAAAAGTTCCAAAAAAAAAACGGGCCGGGCAAGATCTTGCGGCGGCGCCTAACCGGGCGGATTATGCCGGTGTTGTGCACCCTGTGGCCGCCAAGCCCTGCCCTGCCGCAGAAGGCTATCGAGTCAGCTGCCCATGCATCTCTTGAACCGACAGCACATCGAGGTGATCCATCGCATGCATGCCCTGCACCGCGGCCTCGGCGCCAGCGATGGTGGTGAAGGTGGTAACCCGCGCCTGCAAAGACGAGGTCCGAATATGGCGTGAATCAGCAATGGCATTGCGGCGTTCTTCCACGGTGTTGATGACCAGGGAAATTTCATTGTTCTTGATCATGTCCACCACATGGGGGCGGCCCTCGGTCACCTTGTTGACCAGGCCACAGGGTACGCCGGCGGCATTGATGGCGGCCGCTGTACCCTTGGTCGCCGTCAAAGCAAAGCCCATGTCAAACAAAGCCCGGGCGACCACAATAGCCCTCGGCTTATCGCGGTTCTTGACCGATATAAAAACCTTTCCGGCCGATTCACCCGTGGCTGTCAACGGCCGCGGCAATTGGGTTCCAGCGCCCAATTGCGACTTAACAAAGGCCTCGCCAAAGGTTTTTCCCACCCCCATCACCTCACCGGTAGACTTCATTTCTGGCCCCAGAATGGTGTCGACGCCGGGGAACTTGACGAAGGGGAAGACCGCCTCTTTGACACTGAAATAAGGCGGCGTGACCTCGTGCTTGAGCCCTTGCGAGGCCAGCGACTGGCCCACCATGCAGCGCGCCGCGACTTTGGCCAGGGGAATGCCGGTTGCCTTGGATACAAAGGGCACTGTGCGCGAGGCCCTAGGGTTGACTTCCAACACAAAGATCAGGTCCTGCCCGTCGATATTTTGAATGGCAAACTGGACATTCATCAGGCCCACCACGTTCAGGGCCTGCGCCATCTCCGAGGTCTGGCGTTTGATCTCGTCAACGGTGGCTGCACTCAGGCTGTAGGGCGGCAGGGAGCAGGCCGAGTCGCCGCTGTGCACGCCCGCTTGCTCAATATGTTCCATCACGCCACCAATGAAGGTGCGGCCGGGTTCCCCATCGGCGCCGGCGTCGCGCAGGCAATCAACGTCACATTCGATTGCATCGTTCAGAAAGCGATCAAGCAGCACCGGCGAGTCATGGCTGACCTTGACCGCCTCGCGCATGTAGCGCTCCAAATCACGCTGTTCATGCACGATTTCCATGGCGCGGCCGCCCAGAACATAGCTGGGACGGACCACCAGCGGGTAGCCCAGGGCGGCGGCTTTCTCCAGCGCCTCGGGCTCGGTGCGAGCGGTGGCGTTGAGCGGTTGGCGCAGCTTCAGGGTGTGCAGCAGTTTCTGGAAGCGCTCCCGGTCCTCAGCCGCATCAATCATGTCAGGCGAGGTGCCGATGATCGGCACCCCGTTGGCTTGCAGGTCGAGTGCGAGCTTGAGCGGCGTCTGCCCGCCATACTGCACGATGACGCCCAGAGGTTTCTCCTTGTCGACTATCTCAAGCACGTCCTCCAGCGTGAGCGGCTCAAAGTACAGACGGTCTGAGGTATCAAAGTCGGTCGAGACGGTTTCCGGGTTGCAGTTGACCATGATGGTTTCATAGCCGTCTTCGCGCAGGGCCAGCGCCGCATGCACGCAGCAATAATCAAACTCGATGCCCTGGCCGATCCGGTTCGGGCCGCCGCCCAGCACCATGATCTTTTTGCGCTGGGTCGGCTCGGCCTCGCATTCGCTATTTTCGGCCTCGTAGGTCGAGTAGAGGTAGGCCGTGTCGGTGGCAAACTCGGCAGCACAGGTGTCGACCCGCTTGTAGACCGGACGCACGCCGAGTTCATGCCGACGCCTGCGGATAAGGCTGTCCGTTGTTTTAAGTTGCCGAGCCAACCGCCTGTCCGAAAAGCCTTTTTGCTTGAGCGCACGCAGCGTCAACGCATCGATTGCGTCGAGCGTGGTGGTTTCGAGCTCGAGCTCTATCTTGACGATCTGCTCGATTTGCACCAAAAACCAGGGGTCAATTTTGGTTAGTGCGAATACCTCGTCCACGCTCATGCCCTGGGCAAAGGCATCACCCACATACCAAATGCGCTCCGGGCCGGGCTCGCCGAGTTCTTTCTCTAACACCTCGCGATCCTGGGTTTTCTCGTTCATGCCATCCACGCCAACTTCCAGGCCACGCAAGGCTTTCTGGAACGACTCCTGGAAGCTGCGGCCAATCGCCATGACCTCGCCCACCGACTTCATCTGGGTGGTCAGCCGGCTGTCAGCGGTCGGGAATTTCTCAAAGGCGAAGCGCGGGATCTTGGTCACCACATAGTCGATGCTGGGCTCAAAGCTCGCCGGCGTGGCGCCATTGGTGATGTCGTTGCGCAGCTCATCCAAGGTATAGCCCACTGCCAGCTTGGCCGCCACCCGAGCGATCGGGAAACCGGTGGCCTTGGATGCCAGCGCCGAGGAACGCGAGACCCTCGGGTTCATTTCAATCACCACCATGCGCCCATCCTGCGGATTGATCGCGAACTGCACATTACTGCCCCCAGTGTCGACGCCGATTTCCCGCAACACCGCCAGCGAGGCATTGCGCATGATTTGGTATTCCTTGTCGCTCAAGGTTTGCGCCGGCGCCACCGTGATCGAGTCACCCGTGTGCACACCCATGGGGTCCAGGTTTTCAATCGAACAAACGATGATGCAGTTGTCCGCCCGGTCGCGTACCACCTCCATCTCATACTCTTTCCAGCCGAGCAGGGACTCCTCAATCAACAGTTCGCGGGTCGGCGAGGCTTCCAGCCCGCGCTTACAGATCAGCTCGAACTCCTCGGCGTTGTAGGCAATGCCGCCGCCGGTACCCCCGAGGGTAAAGCTGGGGCGGATAACCGTGGGAAAGCCCAAGGTTTTTTGCACATGCCAGGCCTCTTGCATCGAGTGGGCGATACCAGAGCGGGCCGACTCCAGCCCGATGTGGGTCATGGCGTTCTTGAACTTGAGCCGGTCTTCGGCCTTGTCGATGGCTTGAGGCGTAGCGCCTATCAGTTCGACTTGGTATTTATCAAGAACGCCGTGGCGCCACAAATCAAGCGCACAGTTCAAAGCAGTCTGCCCCCCCATGGTGGGCAAAATTGCATCAGGTCGCTGCTTGGCAATGATTTTCTCCACTGTCTGCCAAGTGACCGGTTCGATGTAGGTCACATCAGCCGTGGCCGGATCGGTCATGATGGTGGCCGGATTGCTGTTGATCAGGATCACCTTGTAACCCTCTTCCCTCAGCGCCTTGCAAGCCTGAACGCCCGAGTAATCAAATTCACAGGCCTGGCCAATGATGATCGGGCCGGCACCTATGATCAAAATGCTTTTGATGTCGCTTCGCTTTGGCATGTGTTTTTCCTGCTGTCTGTTCTTTATCGACAGCGCCCGCGGGCACTGCGGCTGTGGCTTCTCAAAGCTTCGTTTTTCGGGGCTGCTGTTCAGGCCAGGCTGGCATTGGCCAGCTTCAGGCCAAACCAAACAAACACCGCGCCCACCGCGCCAGATAGGCTAGCTGACACCTTGTGGTGCGCACGAAAACTCTGCGCCAATCGGGCACCCATGAGGATCAGCACCGATAAATACACCGCGCTAAAGCCCATGATGATGGCGCTCAAGATCAAAAATGGCAGGGCCGGTGCGGGGTAAGCTGGATCGATGAACTGGACAAAGAAAGACAGCAAAAACAAAATTGCCTTCGGGTTCAATAGGCTCACCAGCAATGCGCGCTGAAACGGTTTAGCCAAGTGCTGCGGCACCACTTGCAGGGGCGTTGCCGCAGCATCGGCATGGCGAAATTTTTTCAGCGCTGCGAGAATCAATTGCAAGCCAACCCAGCCGAGGTAAGCCGCACCCGCATACTTCACCACCATGAATAAGCCGGGGTTGGTTCTCAAAAGGCCTGCCGCGCCCAGGGCCACCAAAACCAAGAGCACCGTGTCGCCCACAAAAACCCCCAAGGCCGACTGAAAGCCAGCCTTGACGCCACGCACACCGGCAACCGAGAGAACAAACAGCGAGTTAGGCCCTGGCAGCAGGATGATGCCAAAAGCCCCGATCGTGTAGGTCCACAGATCGGTCACGCCATAAAAACTCATGCGCGCGCCTCCATCGCGAGAATGAAGCGATCGAACATCGAGCCAATGTCATGAGGACCGGGAGAGGCTTCTGGATGACCCTGGAAACAAAACGCCGGTTGGTCAGTCCGCTCCAGCCCCTGCACAGTGCCGTCGAACAGGCTGATATGCGTGACACGCAGCGTGGCAGGCAAGCTTTTTTCATCGACCGCAAAACCATGGTTCTGACTGGTGATGCTGACCCGTCCGCTGGCGAGTTCCTGAACCGGATGGTTGGCGCCGTGATGACCGAACTTCATCTTGAAGGTGCGAGCACCGCTGGCCAGCGCCATGATTTGGTGCCCCAAGCAAATGCCAAAAGTGGGGATACCGCTGTTGATCAACTCGGCAGCGGCGGCAATCGCGTACTCGCAGGGCTGCGGGTCACCTGGACCGTTGCTCAGAAAAATACCGTCGGGCCGGTAGGCCAGCACAGCCGCCGCCGGGGTTTGGGCCGGCACCACCGTGACCCGACAGCCGCGCTGGGCAAGCATGCGCAGGATGTTTTGCTTGACTCCAAAATCATAGGCCAGCACATGGTAGGGCGTCTGCGTTTGCTCGCCATAGCCGGCCTGCCCGTCCATGCCGGGTTGGGACAGACGCCACTCGGTCTGGCTCCATGCATAGGGGGCAGGTGTCGACACCTGCCGCGCCAAATCCAAGCCAGCCATGCTGGGCGCTGCAGCAGCCAGTGCCAGCGCACGCGCAATCAGTGCCGGCGTGAGCGCCTCGCCCGCCGAGAGGCCCAGAATACAGCCATTTTGTGCACCCTGGCTGCGTAGCTGGCGGGTCAGCTTGCGGGTGTCTATGTTGGCGATGGCCACGGTACGCTCGCGTTGCAGGTAATCGCCCAGCGTCATGTGCTGACGGAAATTGGAGGCCAACAGCGGCAGGTCTTTGATGATCAGGCCGGCGGCATAAACCCGAGATGCCTCCACATCCTGCGCATTCACGCCGTAATTACCAATATGGGGGTAAGTCAAGGTGACAATTTGCTGGCAGTAACTGGGGTCAGTCAAGATTTCCTGGTAGCCAGTCATGGCGGTGTTGAACACCACTTCTCCGACGGTAGCGCCGGCGGCACCAATCGAATTCCCGGTGTAGACGCTGCCATCCGCAAGTGCCAAAACGGCTGGCGGGGCAGCTCCCTTGAGAGACAAAAGCACAGGGTTCTCCGATTAAATAACGGGTACGCCCAGAGCTTCTCAGGCTTAGCGTCCTGATGCGGCTTAACGGTGGGATAGGGCCTTAGTTGCGCCAGGCGTACGGGCTGCCAAAGGGCGCCAGAGTATAGCCCAGGGCCGGCGCCCGGATGCTCGAAAATCTCGCCGCCCGCCGCTTCAGGCCATGCGAGCGGTCGCGCTGGCGTGCAGGCAGATGGCGGCCGCACTCGCCACGTTCAGTGACTCCTCACCGCCGGGTTGGGCAATTCGGACCTGCTGGCTAGCCCGCTCGGCCAAGGTGGCGCCAACACCCTGGCCCTCATGGCCAAAGGCCCAGGCGCAGGGCATGGGTAACAGACCATCGCGCAGCAGTTGATGCAGGCCACTGCCAGCGTGCGAGTCGGTGATCAAAACAGGCAGGGCCAATGCGTCCAGCGCGCTGGGCTCGGCGCCATCCAGAAGACGAAGGCCGAAGTGGGCCCCCATGCCAGCTCGCAACACCTTGGGCGACCACAGCGCGGCGGTGCCCTTGAGCGCAATCACTTGGCTGAAGCCAAAAGCCGCCGCACTGCGCAAAATCGCGCCAACATTGCCGGCGTCTTGCAGCCGGTCCAAAATGACAGTGGGGGCGCTGGCCTGGAGCGGCTGCTCAATCGCGAGCTCAATGAGAAAGCCCATGTTTGCGGGTGATTCGAGGGCGCTGATCTCGGCGAACAAAGTGTCGGCAATGACCATATTTTTTACCGCGCACCGGGCCCAATTCACTGGGCTACGCGGCCAATAAGAAGCCGAAAAAACTGCAACAGCCGGTCGGATTCCGCGCGACAGTGCGGCACCGCACAGGTGATCACCCTCCACCCAGACCCGTCCCTGCTTGCGGTAGGCATTGCTGTCTCTGGCCAGGCGGCGCAAGGCCTTGAGCAGGGGGTTGTCTCGGGAACTGATGAACTCCGGCAGCGCAGCCAGCATCACATCACCTCGGCTACCGGTCTAAAACTGATGCGGTGCTCGGCGCAGGGTCCGTGCGCTTGCAAAGCGGCCAGATGAGCCGCGGTGCCATAGCCCTTGTGCTTGGCAAAGCCGTATTGCGGGTAGAGTTGGTCGAGCTCCAGACACCACCGGTCACGATGGACCTTTGCCAATATTGAAGCCGCAGAAATCGCCGGTACCAGCGCGTCCCCACCCACAATCGCCTGAGCCGGCAAGCCGATGTCGGGCAGGCGGTTGCCATCAACCAGCACCTTGTTGGGCTTGAGACGCAAGCCCTCCACCGCGCGGCGCATGGCCAGCAGGGTGGCTTGCAAGATATTAAGCCGGTCAATTTCTTCGACGCTGGCCTGGGCAATCGAGCAGCAAAGCGCTTTGGCGCGGATTTCATCAAACAATTTTTCCCGGCGCAGGGGCGTGAGCTTTTTGGAATCAGCCAGCCCCTTGATGGGTTGGCGCTGGTCCAGGATGACCGCGGCCGCCACCACCGGGCCAGCCAAGGGGCCACGGCCGGCTTCGTCAACCCCAGCCACCAGGCCGGCGGTATCCCAGGACAGCGACAGTTGCTCAAGCTTGTAGGACTTTTTCGATCGCATAGCTGGCTATTGTGGGGGTGTCGCACCGCAGTTGCAGATGCAGATCAAAAAAACGCTGTTGCAAGGCCGCCGCGTGGTCAGGCTCGTTGCGCAGCCCAGCCAACACGGCCTGGGCCAGCGCCGCCGGCGTGGCCGCATCTTGCAGAAGCTCGGGCACCACAAACTCCTGGCACAAAATATTGGGCAGGCCTACCCAAGGCTGCAGCCGCTTGCGCCGCATGATTTGCCAGGACCAGCCATTCATGTGGTACGCGATCACCATAGCTCGCTTGAACAGGGCGGCCTCCAGGGTTGCGGTTCCGCTCGCAATGAGCGTGATGTCACAGGCTGCCAAAACGGTGTGCGACTGCCCGCTCACAATGCCCAAGTGGGCGGCCATGCCGCTGGCCTGAGCTGCCGCCTCAACCTGCGCCCTCAAGCCAGGCACCACGGGCACGATGCATTGAACATTAGGCAATTCGCGCCGGACCAAGGCTGCCGCTTGAAAGAACCGCACTGCCAGATGCGCAATTTCGGATTTTCGGCTGCCGGGCAAAAGCGCTAGCACCGGCCCATCGGGCCGCAAACCGAGTTGCAAACGGGCGGATGGTCGGTCAGCCTCCAAGGGGATTCGCTGCGCTAGGGGATGCCCGACATACGTGGCGGCAATGCCATGCTGCGCCAGCAGGGCGGGCTCAAAAGGAAACAGGCACAGCACATGGTCGACGCTGCGGCGTATTTTTGCTAATCGTTCGGCGCGCCAGGCCCACACCGACGGTGAGACAAAGTGCACTGTCTTGATGCCACTGGCTTTGAGCGATGCTTCCAAATCAAGGTTGAAGTCGGGCGCATCCACGCCGATAAACAGATCAGGGCGCTGCTTCAACAAGCGGGCTTTGAGCTGCCGCCGGATTCCGACAATCTCGCGGTAGCGGCGCAGCAGCTCCCAACCGTAGCCATTCACCGCAAGTTTGTCCTGAGCCCACCAGGCCGCAAAGCCGCGCGCCTGCATTTCAGGGCCGCCAATGCCAGCTGCCAGCACACCCGGCCAACGTGCGCGCAGGCCGTCGAGCAGCAGGCCAGCGAGCAGGTCGCCCGAGGCTTCGCCCGCTACCATCGCCAGACTCAGCCCGCCAGGCAGCGGGGAGCCGGCATCAGTTCTGGAACTCTTGGCGAACCGCTCTTGAGGCAAGTTGGCGGCATTCAATGGGTTCACGCTGCTCGGCAGGGCTTAGCGAACAATGCCCCGTTGGCTTGAGGTTTGATCCAAAAAACTCAGCATCGCGTCAATATCCTGCTCGGCCTGGGGGTTGCTTTTTTTGAGCTCAAGAATCGCTTGGCGAGCCTGCGCCAGGGTCAGCTCCTGCCGGTAAAGCGCTCTGTGCATAGCTTTCACCGCGGCCAGGCGCTCGGCAGAGAAGCCGCGACGGCGCAGGCCCTCGTAATTCATCGACCGGGCCTGAGCCGGCTGGCCCTGACACATCACAAATGGCGGCAAATCGGCAAACAGCAACGAACACATGGCGCTCAGGCTGTGTGCGCCGATATTGACGAACTGGTGCACCACGGTAAAGCCGCCCAATATGGCCCAGTCTCCAACCGTGACATGCCCGGCCAACTGGGCATTGTTGGCAAAAATAGTGTTGTTACCCACCGCACAGTCGTGCGCCAAATGCACATAGGCCATCAGCCAGTTGTCATTGCCAACCCGGGTCACGCCACCGCCTCCTGGCGAGCCAATGTTGAAGGTACAAAACTCGCGCACCGTGTTGCGGTCCCCGATCAGCAATTCGCAAGGCTCGCCAGCATATTTTTTGTCCTGAGGAATGGCCCCGATTGAATTGAACTGGAAAATACGGTTGTGCCGGCCTATCGTGGTGCGGCCCTCGAGTACGCAATGCGGACCAATGCTGGTGCCGGCTCCAATCCGTACCTGGGGGCCGATCACGGTGTAGGGGCCAACACTGACCGAGTTGTCTAGTTCTGCGCCTGGGTCAACCACCGCTGTTGCGTGGATCGCTGTCATGCCGCTGGCCTCAGGCGACAGACCGCATGGCGCAGGTCAACTCGGCTTCAACCGCCAGTTCTTCGCCAACCAGCGCACGCGCCTTGAACTTGAAAATACCCGCCTTCATGCGCAGCAACTCGACATCGAGTGTCAGTTGGTCGCCGGGCTCGACCGGGCGTTTGAAACGCGCGCCATCAATGCCGGCGAAGTAATACACCGAGTTCTCATTGGGAGAGGTGTCGAGCGCGTCAAAGGCCAGCAGGGCCGCTGCCTGAGCCAGGGCCTCGAGCATCAGCACCCCGGGCATGACCGGTCGGTGCGGAAAATGGCCCTGAAAAAAAGGCTCGTTCATCGTCACATTTTTGAGCGCCTGAATGTGCCGGCCCTTGTCGATACTGATCACCCGGTCAACCAGCAAAAATGGGTAGCGGTGCGGCAGTTGTTTGAGTATTTTGTGGATGTCCATCATGGCGGCTCCTTGGCATTTTTTCCTCGCTCCAGGGTCCGAAGTCGCTCGCGCAGCTGCTTGAGCTGTTTAAGCGCAGCGGCATTTTTTTCCCAGGCTGCGTTTGAATCCAGCGGGAACAAGCCGGTGTATTGCCCGGGCACAAGCACTGATCTGGTCACGACACTGGCAGCAGAAATATGAACATGGTCGGCCAACTCGAGGTGGCCCAACACGATGGCGCCACCGCCCAAGGTGCAGTGAGCGCCTATGCGAGCGCTGCCAGCCACACCAACACAGCCCGCCAGGGCGCTGTGTTGGCCAATGCGCACGTTGTGCCCGATCTGAACCAGGTTGTCGAGCTTGACGCCGTCTTCGATCACCGTGTCGCCCAAAGCACCCCGGTCAATACAGGTGTTCGCGCCAATTTCAACGTCATTACCAATACGCACTACGCCGAGTTGTTCAATTTTTTCCCAGACACCCGCATTGGGGGCGAAACCAAACCCGTCAGCACCAATAACCACGCCAGGATGCAGCAAACAGCGCTCGCCGAGCGTGCAGCCTTCGCTGACTGTGACTCTGGACTTCAGCTGGCTGCCAGCACCGATACGCACGCCTCGCTCAACCACGCAGAGCGCGCCAATGCTGGCTGTCGCGTGAATCTCGGCCTCGGCATCGATCACTGCGCTGGGGTGTATCCGGGCGGCATCAGGCTGGCCTGAACGACTCTTCCATAGCTGCGTGACCCTTGCAAAGTACAGATAGGGTTGCGCCACGACGATGCAGGCACCACGCGATTGCGCCAAGGCCAGGTGTTCGGCTCCTACCACCACACAAGCGGCCCGCGATGCAGCGAGTTGCTTGATGTATTTCGGGTGGCTCAGAAATGCCAAGGCATCCGGGCCCGCTGTCTCAAGGGGTGCGAGTGCGCCGATCTCGCATTGCGGGTCACCGTAGAGTTTTCCACCAAGCGCCGCAACAATCGAACCTAGGGGCAGCAGCACATCGCAAACGCCTTGGGCGCTCTTAGCGGACAACACCCGAATTCAGGATCTTGATGACCTTCTCGGTGATGTCGTGCCTGGGGTTGACATAGACGGCCTCTTGCAAAATCAGGTCGTATTTTTCGGCCTCGGCCACCTGCTTGACAACCTTGTTGGCGCGCTCGAGCACCTGCTGCAACTCTTCGTTTTTACGGGCAGTGAGGTCCTCCTGGAACTCGCGCCGCTTGCGCTGGTGATCCCGGTCCTGATCCACCAGCTGTTTTTGCCGGCTGGCGCGCTGCCCTTCAGACAGCGTGGGCGCTTCTCGCTCCAATTTTTCCGCCATGGTCTTGAGCGTGGCGCTTTGGTCGACCAAATCTTTTTCCCGCTTGGAGAATTCCTGTTCAAGCTTGCTTTGCGCTGCCTTGGCTGTGCCGGCCTCCTTGAAGATCCGATCCGTGCTGACAAAACCGATGCGGAATTCTTGGGCCTGGGCTACCAAGCAAGCCAGTCCGAACAGCGTGCTAACAGTTGTTTGACGCAAAAAATGCTTCATTAGAAACTTGACCCAATTTGAAATTGAACGCTTTGCATTTTATCTCCTTCAAATTTTTTCACTGGCCAGGCGAATGCCAAACGCAGGGGCCCGACCGGAGAGATCCAGCTCAAACCAACACCGGCCGAAGACCTCAGATCGGTGGCATTGTCGTTGACGCTCAGGCCGTAGCCAGGACCGCCGACACTGCCAGCGTCTAAAAATCCATACATCCGGAGTGTTTTGTCGTTGCCCACACCCGGAAAGGGCGCCAGCAATTCTGCATTCACATTGAGTTTTTGGCTACCGCCCACCACCGTGCCGCTGATGTCTTTGGGCCCCAGGCTGCCCTGCTCAAAACCGCGAACCGAGCCCAGGCCACCGCCATAAAAATTCTTGAACACGGGGAAGGAGCGCTCGCCCACGGCCGCACCAAAACCGAGGTCCGCATTGAGCGCCAAGGTCAGCTGCTTGCTGAGCGGAAAATACTCCTGATGCTGGAGAGTCGAGCGGAAATACCGCGCATCTCCGGCAACCGACAGGTCAGCGCTGAGGCGTTGGTAACGTCCCGCCGTGGGCGCCAGCGAACTGTCACGACGATCCCGCGACCATCCCAGCGTCAGCGGCAGGGCACTGCTCTCAAAGCCGAACTGCTTGGCATAGTCGAGGTAAGCGGTTGGCAGGGATGTTCCCGGCACGATGGTGGTGTTCTCGATGCCCGCGCCGAAGTAGACGGTATCGCTCTCGGTAAAGGGCACACCAAAACGGATGCTGCCGCCAGAGGTCACCAGTTTGTAATAGCTTTGGTCCTGGTAGGGGCTGAAGGTTTTGTGGTACGCGCTTATGGTGCGCGATACGCCATCGCTCGTGAAATAGGGGTCTGTGGTGCTGAAATCGAGCACCCGGTTTATCTTGCTGGTGTTGAGCTGCACGCCCAGAGAATTACCCGAGCCAAAGGCGTTATCTTGCTTCAAGCCGAACTGCAATCCAAGCCCATCACCACTAGAAAATCCAGCCCCAAGGCTCAGGCTGCCGGTGGGCTTTTCCACCAGATTCAAATTCAAATCGACTTGGTCTGGCGAGCCCGGAACCTCAGAGGTTTCGACCGACACATCGCCGAAATAGCCCAGCCGGTCGACCCGGTCCCGCGAGAGTTTTATTTTGTAGCCGTCGTACCAGGATGCTTCGAACTGCCTAAGCTCCCGCCGTACCACGATATCGCGCGAGCGGTTATTACCCGCCAGGTTGATCTTTCGCACATAGGCCCGGCGCGAGGGGTCAGCCTGCAGAACCACGGCCACACGGTTGTTGATTCGGTCAACCTCCGGGCGGGCCTCCACCCGTGCGAAAGCAAAACCGAAATTGCCGAAATAATCGATGAAGGCCTTGTTTGTTTTGGCAACCTCGTCGGCGTTGTAGGCCTGGCCGGGACGAATCGAGACCAGTGATTTGAATTCATCATCACGGCCCAGAAAATTACCTTCCAGCCTGACGCTGCTGACCTCAAAACGCGCACCTTCGGAGATATTGATGGTGATTGCGATATCAGTTTTGTTGGGAAGAATCGAGACCTGGGTCGACTCCAGCTTGAACTCCAGATAGCCCCGGGTCAAGTAGTGTGAGCGCAGGGTTTCAAGGTCAGCATTGAGCTTGGTGCGGGAATAACGATTGGACTTGGTGTACCAGCTCATCCAGCCGCCGGTGTTGAGATCGAGCAAGTCGAGCAGACTGGCTTGCGAGAAAGCCCGGCTGCCAATGATTCGGATATCGGTGATTTTGGCAGTGTCTCCCTCGATCACGGTAAAAGTCAGGTTGACCCGGTTTCTCTCGATGGGCGTGACCGTTGTGACCACGTCTGCGGCATACAGGCTGCGGTTGATGTACTGTCGTTTGAGTTCTTGCTCAGCCCGGTCAAGCTGGGCCTTGTCAAAGGGCCTGCCCTCGGCCAAACCAACATCGCGCAGGGCTTTTTTCAAGACTTCTTTGTCAAACTCCTTGGTGCCGACAAATTCAAGCTCGGCCACCGTGGGGCGCTCTTCCACGATCACCACCAGCACATCTGCGCTCACCTCGATGCGAACATCCTTGAACAGACCCAAGGAAAACAGGGCACGGATGGCAGCAGAGCCTTTGTCATCGCTGTAGAGGTCTCCGACCTGGAACGGCAGGGAGACAAACACAGTACCTGGTTCGACACGTTGCAGGCCCTCGAGACGGATATCGCGCACCGTGAACGGGTCCACGGCCCAGCCCAGCTTGGGCAATCCCAAAAGCAGTACCAAGGACAGCCAGGCCCGAAGACCAAATCGGTTGATTTGCATGTTGATGTTGTCAGTCGAACAGGCGGGTAATGTCATTAAAAAGAGCCACCGAAGCCATGAGCACCAGAACCAGCAAGCCCACCCGCTGCAAGCGTTCCATCCAGACCTCGCTGACCGGGCGCCCCGTGACACCCTCCCAAAGATAATACATCAGGTGCCCACCGTCGAGCATTGGCAGTGGCAGAAGGTTGAGCACGCCCAAGCTGACGCTGATCAACGCCAAAAAAAGAATGTATTGGGTCAGCCCCAAGCTAGCCGACTTGCCCGCGTAATCGGCGACCGTCAAGGGCCCGCTCAGGTTCTTTAGGGAGGCTTGTCCGATCAGCATTTGGCCAATCGTTCTGAGGGTCAGCCATGAGACTTCCCAGGTTTTCTGAAAACCGCGGGTCAACCCTTCGATCGGGCCGTAGCTGACCAGTACCAGCTCTGGGCTGCTGCCGACCATGGCACCAATACGTCCGACCAGCAGGTCTCCATCCTGCCGCGGGTCGGGCGTGACTCGCAGCTTCATAGCCTGCCCGTCGCGCAGCAGCACCCAGTCGGCTGCCACAGGTTTGCCATTTTCAACCCCAGCACGGATCAGGCGGCGCAGCTGCTGGCCATCGACAACCGGCTGCGCGCCGACTTGGGTGACCAGGTCCCCCTCCCGCAAACCCGCTCTATCGGCAGCCTCCCCGGGGCTTACTGCACCGATCAAGGGTTTGGTGAATGGCCCACCCAGGCCGATATCACGCATCAAGGCAGCATCAAGGTCCCGTGCGCTGAGTTGCTGAAAATTGAGTGAAAACTCGCGTGCGCTGCCCTGGGCCGGCGCCTGCACCAGCAGGCGCAGCTCACGCGCCTCAAGCGCGCCACGCGAAAGCAGCCAACGAAACTCTTCGAAAGAGCTGATGTTTTGCGGCGCTGCGCCATCCATGGCCACAGCAATCACCCGCTCAGCACCAAGCAGGCCAGCCCGGGCCATGACAGAGCCGGGCACCGGACTTGCCAAAACAGCCGCCGGCACGGTGCTACCGCCCCAGTTCACACAGGCATACAAGAGGATGGCGAGCAGAAGATTAGCAGCCGGCCCGGCGCCGACAATGGCCACCCGCATCAGCAAGGGCTTGGTGTCAAACGCCATGTGTTGCTCGCTTTGGTCAACCGGTGCCTCCCGGCGGTCCAGCATCCTGACATAGCCGCCCAGGGGAAACAGTCCAATCACAAACTCGGTGGGCGAGCCCTTGGGCTGCCAGCGCCAGAGTGTCTTGCCAAAGCCGATAGAAAAACGGGTCACCTTGACACCACAGGCGCAGGCCATCCGGTAATGCCCATATTCGTGCACTGCGATCAGCAGCGCCAGTGCAATCAGAAAAGCCGCAAGTGTCAGCATGCCAGCCAGCCGGTGTGCCTGCTCAAAGCCCGATCCCCCGCACCAAGTCCTGCGCCTTGCTGCGCGCCCGAGCATCGAGTTCGAGCAGTTCTTCAAGGGATTCGGGCGGCGAGATGACAAGCGCGCCCAGGGCGCCAGCATTCACCGCGTGAATTTGATCAAAGCGAATTTGGCCCGCCAAAAAAGCTTCCACCGCCACCTCATTGGCCGCATTCAAAACCGCCGTTGACCCAGGCGGTGCTGCCAACACTGACCAGGCCAATGCCAAGCCCGGAAAGCGCAAAACATTGTCACCAGCATCGATGGCCTCGAAGCTCAAGTCGGGCATATTACGAAAATCCAGCGGCTTCGCGCCAGAAACCATTCGGTCCGGCCAAGCCAGCCCATAGGCGATGGGAACCTTCATGTCGGGCGTGCCCAACTGGGCAACCACGGAATGGTCGGTGTACTGAACCATGGAATGGATCACGCTTTGGGGATGGATCACCACCTCAATTTGATCGGTCCGCATGCCGAATAGAAAATGGGCCTCGATCACCTCCAAGGCCTTGTTCATCATGGTGGCGGAGTCCACCGATATTTTTCGCCCCATCACCCAATTCGGATGGGCACAGGCCTGCGCAGGCGTGACATCGCGAAGCGTGCTCGGGTCGCGCCGGCGAAAGGGGCCGCCCGAAGCTGTCAGAATAATTTTGTCAACCCGTTGCGACCAAACATGGGGATCATCCGGCAATGACTGAAACACCGCCGAGTGCTCGCTGTCAATTGGCAAAAGCTTGGCCCCGCCAAGTTTGACCGCCTGCAAAAAATAATCGCCGCCGACCACCAGCGCCTCTTTGTTGGCCAGCAGCAAGCGCTTGCCCGCCCGCGCCGCAGCCAGGCAAGAGGC
This sequence comes from Comamonadaceae bacterium, assembly GCA_014190675.1. GTDB lineage: Bacteria > Pseudomonadota > Gammaproteobacteria > Burkholderiales > Burkholderiaceae_C > Rhodoferax. The sequence goes on from BJGT01000001.1 coordinate 95,409, forward strand.
CAAGCCGGCGGCGCCAACAATGGCAGCCATCACGGTATCCACCAGTTCATGTGAGGCCACCATGCTGATCGCTTCCGCACCCCAAAGCACCTGCGTGGCCAGGCCAAGCTCGCGGCACTTGCGGGCAAGTTCCTGCCCATGGTGCGCGCTGGCCATCACTGCGAATACCGGCCGATATTGCACGCATTGCTGCAGCAAAATTTCGGTTCGGGTCGATGCGCTCAATGCAAACACCTCAAAGCGCCCCGGGTGACGTGACATCACCTCCAGCGTGTTGAGCCCGATCGATCCAGTCGATCCAAGAATGGCCACGCGCTTTTTCGGCTCAGTGGCCATCGACATCATCGGGCAACCCACGGCTGAGACAGCATCATGGCCAAGGGCAGCGTGGGCAGCAGGGCGTCAAGCCGGTCCAGCACGCCGCCGTGGCCAGGCAGCAAAGCGCTGCTGTCCTTCACACCGACGCTGCGTTTGACCAGCGATTCCAGCAGGTCGCCGACCACGCTCATGGCGGCCAGAAACACCACGCCCAGCAACAAAATAGGCAGGCCGGCCCGCGCCAACTGGGTGTACCAACTGGGCAGGCTCATGGCCCAGTGTTGATCGGCCCACTGCCAGGCCAGGGCCAGCAGCAAAACCCCAGCCAAGCCGCCCCAAACCCCCTCCCAGCTTTTACCAGGGCTGATGGCCGGCGCCAACTTGACCGAAGAGAAACGCCCGCCCCAAGCGCGCCCGGCAAAATAAGCAGCTATGTCGGCCACCCACACCAGGGCCAGCAAAGACAGGACGAAATTTGTCCCCTGCATGCGAGCCTGCGCCACAGCCAACCAGGCTGCCCACAGCGCCCAAAGGCCGACCAGCAGGCGCAGGCGCTGGTCAATCGCCGTCCAGCCGGCTGCCCCTCGGCGCAGCACCCAGGCGCCGCCCAGGACCCAAACCGCGCCAGCCACCGACCACAGCCCAGGCAGTGCTTGGGTCAGCCACCCTAGCGCCCAGCTGGCCAAACAGGCCAGGGTGCATGCCAGCGCAGCCAGCAGCGCTGGCCTTTGTTTGTAGCCATTGAGGCGGGCCCACTCCCAGGCACCGGCGCCAATCAACACCAGCACCAGGGCGCAAAAGGGACCGGGGTCAGCCATAAACAGCGCGGGCAGCAGCAACACCAGCAAGAGCGCCGCAGTGATCACCCGTTGCTTGAGCATAAAAGCCTGGTTGTCAAGGAAATCGGGCGCTGGCAGCACCACCTGTGGACGGGCGTTTTAGCATCAAAGCTTGGCCAAATCATGCAGCGCATGCGCAGAGCCTCGGGCGGCTAGACCGCCATGATCTCTTGTTCTTTGGCTGCCACGAGTTGGTCGATGACCAAGATGTATCGATCGGTGACCTTTTGAGTGTCGGTCTCTGAGCGTTTTTGCTCGTCCTCAGAGGCGAGTTTGTCTTTGACAGCCTTTTTGACTGCGTCATTGGCGTCACGACGCAGGTTGCGGATCGCGATTTTTGCATTCTCGCCCTCACCACGAACCACCTTGGTGAGTTCTTTGCGGCGCTCCTCGGACATTGCCGGCATGGGCACGCGGATCAAATCTCCCATGGAGGAAGGATTCAAGCCCAGATCGCTGTCGCGTATGGCTTTTTCAATCTTCGCCCCCAAGCCTTTTTCCCAGGGCTGCACGCTGACAGTACGGGCATCCAGCAAAGACACATTGGCAACTTGACTGATCGGCACCAACGCACCGTAGTAGTCAACCTGAACCGTGTCGAGCAGGGCCGGGCTGGCCCGCCCGGTGCGAATTTTGGTCAGGCCACCCTTAAAAGCCGCAATGGTCTGGTCCATTTTGGCCTCGACATTTCGCTTCAGTTCTGCAATCGGCACTTTGGATCTCCTGGTTGCGGGTTGACCTTGTCAGATTGAGCCCGCATTTTGGCAGGTTCAAGCATGGACCAGCGTGCCCTCGTCCTCGCCCATCACAACCCGCCTCAAAGCGCCATTTTTAAGTATCGAGAACACCTTGATCGGCAATTTCTGATCCCGGCACAAGGCGAATGCGGTGGCATCCATGATGCCCAGATTTTGCCGCATGGCGTCATCAAAAGACAGGGTCTTGTAGCGGGTCGCAAGAGGGTCTTTTTTTGGATCTGCGGTGTAAACGCCGTCGACCTTGGTGGCCTTGAGCACCACCTCCGCACCAATTTCGGCGCCACGCAGGGCCGCTGCAGTGTCGGTGGTGAAAAACGGGTTTCCGGTACCTGCCGCGAAAATCACCACCTTGCCCTCTTCGAGGTATTGCAACGCTTTGGGCCGTACATAAGGCTCCACCACCTGCTCGATGCCTATGGCCGACATCACCCGGGCGGTCAGGCCCGCCTTGTTCATGGTGTCTCCCAAAGCCAGCGCATTCATGACCGTGGCGAGCATGCCCATGTAATCCGCCGTGGCACGGTCCATGCCGACCGAGCCGCCAGCAACGCCGCGAAAAATATTGCCGCCGCCAATCACCACCGCCACCTCAACACCCATGCGAGTCACTTCGGCAATTTCATCGACCATGCGAACAATCGTGTCGCGGTTGATGCCAAACGGATCATCGCCCATCAAGGCTTCGCCCGATAGTTTGAGCAATATCCGTTTGTGTTTTGGCTGCGCAGTGCTCATGCTGGTCTCCTCGGGAATCACATCAGTTGCAGGGCATTAGGGCCACGCCGACACCCTGCGGATGGGCCTTCAACCATGGCTTTGGCATCAGGCAGCCTGCTGGGCCGCAGACACTTGTGCCGCCACCTCCGCAGCAAAGTCGTCAACCTTTTTTTCAATGCCTTCGCCCACCACATACAGGGTGAATGCGCTGAGTTGTGTGGCACTCGCCTTGAGCATTTGCTCGACTGTTTGCTTGTCGTTTTTGACAAATGCCTGATTGAAAAGAGACACCTCCTTGAGGTATTTCTGAACGCCACCCTCAACCCGCTTGGCCACTATCTCTGCAGATTGAACCGGCTTGCCTGCGGCGGTTGCCAGCACCGCATCCTCGGCCGCCTTGGCAGCAGCAACCGAGCGTTCGCGCGCCACCAAATCAGCTGGCACATCCTGGCTCGACAAAGCCACCGGCTTCATGGCTGCAACATGCATTGCCACATCTTTGGCGGCGGTGGCATCGCCCGTAAACTCCACCACCACCCCAATACGCGTGCCGTGCAAATACGCGGCCAATTGGCAGCCAGTGTCAAAGCGCTTGAAGCGACGAAAACTCATGTTTTCGCCGATTTTTCCAATCAGGCCTTTGCGCACGTCTTCCAGGGTGGGCCCAAAGCCGTCCTGCGCATAGGCCAAGGCACCCAGGGCTGCAATATCAGCTGGATGGTGCTGGGCGACCAAGGCCACGGCGGCATTCGCCAAGGCCAGGAAACTTTCGTTTTTGGTGACAAAGTCGGTCTCGCAGTTGACCTCAAGCAGGGCGCCCCGTTTGCCCTCAATCCAGCAGGTGACCACGCCCTCGGCGGTGATCCGGCCAGCTGCCTTGCCGGCCTTGCTTCCGAGCTTGACTCGCAGCAATTCTTCGGCCTTGGCCATGTCGCCCTGTGCCTCGGTCAAGGCGCGTTTGCACTCCATCATGGGGGCGTCGGTCTTGCCGCGCAGTTCGGCAACCATACTCGCTGTAATCGCAGCCATTTGTATTCTCCGTATCAATCAGGGTGGCTAACAAAACATCAAAAAAAGGGGGCTCCAGGGCCCCGCTTCCGTGGGGGGCTCGGCGCCCTCAGGCAGCCGCTGCCTCGTCCACTTCTACAAACTCATCGGCGCTGTCTGCGACAACAGCTTTGAGCACATCGTCTACCGCGTTGGCACGCCCTTCAATGACGGCGTCGGCAATGCCGCGCGCATACAGCGTAACCGCCTTCGAGGAGTCATCGTTGCCCGGAATCACATAGTCCACGCCCTCTGGTGAGTGATTGGAATCAACCACAGCGATCAAGGGAATACCTAATTTTTTGGCCTCTGCAATCGCAATCTTGTGGTAGCCCACATCAATGACAAAAATAGCATCGGGTAGGACTGCCATGTCCTGAATGCCACCGATATCTTTTTCAAGTTTTACGAGTTCGCGGGCGAACATGAGTTGTTCTTTTTTGCTCATCGCGTCAAGCCCGCCCTCTTGCTGTATCTTCATATCCTTGAGCCGTTTGATGGAGGTTTTCACGGTCTTGAAGTTAGTCAGCATGCCGCCAAGCCAACGCTGGTCAACAAAGGGTACGCCGGCGCGGCGGGCCTCAGTAGCAATGGTCTCGCGCGCCTGGCGTTTGGTGCCCACCATCAACACAGTGCCGCGTTTGGCAGAGATTTGACGTACAAATTTTGCGGCGTCCTGGAACATCGGCAGGGATTTTTCCAAGTTGATGATGTGGATTTTGTTGCGGTGTCCAAAAATGAACGGCGCCATCTTAGGATTCCAAAAGCGGGTTTGATGTCCAAAATGAACGCCCGCCTCAAGCATTTCGCGCATGGTGACTGACATGACTGACTCCAAAAGGTTAGGTCTAAAATCCAGTTCCTTATTGCACAACGAAGAAGCATTAACGCTTGCTGTTGTTGTGCAACACCTTGTTTGAACTGGTTCGATGATTTGTTGTTTGAGCAGCAGTGGCGCTACCCAAATCAACCGGTAGAGTATAGCAGGCCAGCTCTCCGGCTTTGGGCTTGGACGGCACAGGTGAAGCCCTGAACCGGTACACATGATCTATGAAAATTGCAGTCGTCGGCGCTGGCATCATCGGCATTACCACCGCCTATGAATTAGCCGCAGATGGTCACGAGGTCACGGTGCTTGAGCGCCGAAGCGCTGCTGCCGAGGAAGCCAGTTTTGCCAACGCAGGCGTGATCGCCCCGGGCTATGTCACCCCCTGGGCAGGACCAGGCATGCCGCTCAAGATTTTGAGCTACCTTTTCCGCCAACACGCGCCGGTCAAGCTGAGTCTGCCACTGTCAACAAGGGAGCTCGCCTGGATCGCTCATTGGTACCGGGCCTGCAAGCTCGAGACTTACCAGACCAACCGCGGGCACATGAACAAACTCGCTATCTACAGCCGGGACCGGCTGCACCAACTCAGCAGCCAACTCCAGCTTGACTATGAACGCAGCGCAGGCTACCTGATCCTGTTGCGCAGCGAAAGCGACCACAGTCAGGCCCAAGCTGCCCTGAAATTCCTGCGCGCGACTGATTTGGTGTTCAAGGAAATCGACGGCGTGCAAGCCAGGCAAGTCGAGCCAGCGCTGAACTCGGATACCCCTCTGTTGGGTGCAATCCATCTGCCCGATGACGAGGTTGGGAACTGTCGTCAGTTTGCCCTGCAATTGAAAACCGAGGCCCAAAAGCTGGGCGTCGTATTTTCTTTTCAAACCACAGTGGAAAGCATCACACCATCCCGCGGCATCGTCTTGACGCTTGATGGCCGGGCACAAGCCCGGCAATTTGACGCTTGCGTCCTCTGCGCCGGCGTCGATTCGGCCAAACTGTTGGCCAACTGCGGACTGCGTATTCCCCTGGCCGCGGTATATGGCTACTCCATCAGTGCGCCCATTAGAGAGTCTGTCAACGCGCCCCGAAGCGCTGTCATGGACGAGCGCTTCAAGGTGGCGATCTCCCGACTGGGTAAGCGTATCCGCGTCGCCGGCAGCGCAGAATTTGGCGGCGATCTGGCAAAAAAACGGGCTGGCTCGATTCAAACACTGTACAAAGTGCTGAGCGACTGGTTTCCGGGGGCCGCAAACCTGTCTGGAGGTGTGCAGGAATGGAAGGGCGCACGGCCCATGCTGCCCGACGGCCCGCCGGTTATTGGCGCCTCCGGTATCCCGCAGCTGTGGCTTAACCTGGGGCAAGGGTCTAGTGGTTGGGCACTGAGTTGTGGCTCGGCCCGGGTGATGGCCGACATGATCTCCGGCAGGGTTCCGGCGCTGGACGTTTGCGGATTTGACCCCAGCCGAATCCTGCGGTAGCCGCGGCCATGCCACCTGGCTGGCGTAGCCTTAGCGCTTGGTTTTCCGCGCGCTTTTCGCACTCGCCGCACTTTTGCCTGCAGCTTTGGTGGCCCGAGCTTTGGTCTTAACCCCGATGGGCAGGGGTTCGGAGATCAGTCGCTGTGCGCGTTTGCCCCGCTTGTTAGGCCGACTTTCGTCAAGTCCGTGCGGCACAACGCCAGACCGCTCAACGGGTTTTTCTTTGCCCGGTTTCACGCTGATCCCCTCGCTTTCGCTGATCAGGCGGAAATCTATGCGGCGCCCATCGAGGTCGACCCGGCTCACCTGCACCCGTACACGCGAGCCCACGGCATAGCGAATACCGGTTCTTTCGCCTCGGAGTTCCTGGCGGGCCTCATCAAAGCGGTAATACTCGCCGCCAAGCTCGGTGATGTGCACCAGGCCCTCGACATACATGGCATCCAGAGTCACGAAGATGCCAAAACCGGTCACAGCGCTCACCACGCCGCCGTACTCTTCGCCAAGATGTTCGCGCATGTATTTGCATTTGAGCCAGGCCTCCACATCACGGCTTGCCTCGTCGGCCCGGCGCTCATTCGCGCTGCAGTGCATACCGGCCGCTTGCCAGGCCTGCATGTCGGCGCTGGCCTTCTTTGGTTTTTGACCGGACTCGTCTGACCGCGAGGCCATGCCTTTTTCAAGCCGACGGGCGAGCTTGGCATGGGCTTCGCCAGGCGTGGGTAAAACCGGTAACTGGTATTTGCTGTTGGCCAAAATTGCCTTGATGACCCGATGAACCAGCAAATCCGGGTAACGCCGAATCGGGCTGGTGAAATGGGTGTAGGCATCAAAAGCCAGCCCAAAGTGCCCGCTGTTGATCGGGGTGTAAATGGCCTGCTGCATGGAGCGCAACAGCATCGCGTGAATTTGTTGGGCATCCGGGCGGTCTTTGGTCGCGTTGGCAATCGCCTGAAATTCGCCCGGTCGCGGGTCGTCGCTGATACTCAAGCCTAAACCAGTGGCCTTCAGGTAGGCGCGCAGCAGTTCTTTTTTCTCTGGTGTCGGACCTTCGTGAACCCGAAACAAGCCGGGTTGCCGGCCCTGCGCAATAAAGTCAGCGCTGCACACATTGGCGGCGAGCATTGCCTCCTCAATCAATCGGTGCGCGTCGTTGCGGGTGCGGGGCACGATTCTTTCGATCCGTCCGCCTTCGTCGCAAACAATTTGCGTCTCAACGGTCTCGAAGTCAACTGCACCCCTTTTGAGCCGGGCTTTGAGCAGGGCCAAGTAGAGATCATGCAGGTTGATCAGGTCAGGTACCCGGGCTTGGTGCCTGAGGGCCTCAGGCCCACGGGTGTTGGCCAAGAGCGCAGCCACCTCGGTGTAGGTCAGGCGGGCATGGCTCCACATCACCGCCGGGTAAAACTGGTAAGCGCAAACATCACCCTCCTGCGTGACAAGCATGTCGCACACCATGCACAAACGCTCCACCTCAGGGTTGAGGGAGCACAGGCCATTGGAGAGTTTCTCGGGAAGCATCGGAATCACCCGACGCGGGAAGTAGACACTGGTCGCACGGTCGTAGGCATCCACATCAATGGCAGACCCGTTTTGAACGTAATGACTGACATCGGCAATCGCCACCAGCAAACGCCAACCGGGTTTGGCGGCTCGGCCCTTTCCAATTAGTGCTGGTTCGCAGTAGACCGCATCATCGAAATCCCGGGCATCCTCACCATCGATGGTGACAAGGGGGATATCGGTCAGGTCAATCCGGTTTTTTTTATCCTGGGCTCGAACTTTGTCCGGCAGGGTCCTGGCCAGTGCCAAGCAGGCCTCAGAGAATTCATGCGGCACACTGTATTTGCGGACTGCAATCTCGATCTCCATACCAGGATCGTCGATATCGCCCAGGATCTCGATAACCCGTCCAACCGGCTGCCCAAAAAGGGAAGGCGGCTCGGTTAATTCAACCACCACCACCTGCCCCGGCTTGGCCGAACCCACCCCCGCCTTGGGAATCATCACATCTTGGCCATAACGCTTGTCTTCGGGCGCAACAATCCAGATGCCACTCTCTTGCAACAAGCGGCCAATAATGGCTTGCTTGGGTCGCTCCAGGATTTCGACCACGCGCCCCTCGGGTCGGCCCTTGCGGTCACTGCGGACCACCCGAACCTTGACGCGGTCCTTGTGCAGGACCGCGCGCATTTCGTTGGCAGCAAGGTAAATATCGGGTTCGCCGTCGTCGCGGGCAACAAAGCCATGACCGTCCCGGTGACCCTGCACCGTGCCTTCAATTTCGTCCAGCAAGCCGCTGGTTTGGCTGTTATTTTTGATACACTCTTTCTCTTTCCTGAGATGCCCAGGTGGCGGAATTGGTAGACGCACTAGTTTCAGGTACTAGCGAGTAACTTCGTGGGGGTTCGAGTCCCTTCCTGGGCACCAAATGTAAATGAAACTCGAGTGTCCGCAGCTGTCAAGGCGGGAACAATCAAGGCCAGTCAACCCGCAAAAATAACCCAAGCCGCGCCCTCTGACACGGCTTTTTTGTCTCTGGTGGCTATTCACTTGCAAATCAAAAGGGCAGGGCAACCAGGTCATGCCCTTGGGTTGACACGACCTTGGCCCGGGTAAATTCCCCGACCTTCAGGGTTTTGCTGATTTTTTCTGGAGGTAGCAGTCGCACCAGACCGTCGATCTCCGGCGCATCGGCATAAGAGCGCCCAACACCACCTTTTTTACCCAAACCGGGGGCAGAGTCAACCAACACCTGCATGGTGGCGCCGATGCGCCGTTTCAGCTTGGCCATGGACACCTCTTCTGCCACCGCCATGAAACGAGCCCGTCGTTCTTCGCGAAGCTCTGCCGGCAGCATGCCTGCGATGTCGTTGGCAGCAGCACCCGCCACCGGGCTATAAGCAAAACAACCCGCGCGATCAATGCCTGCTTGGCGCACAAAGTCCAGCAGATGTTCAAACTCGGTTTCGGTCTCCCCAGGAAACCCAGCAATAAAGGTGCTGCGCACAACGATCTCCGGACAAGCCTCGCGCCAGCGTTCTAGACGGGCCAAATTTTTCTCGCCGCCAGCAGGGCGTTTCATGCGCCTGAGCACATCGGGGTGGCTGTGCTGGAACGGCACGTCAAGGTAGGGCAGCACCTGGCCGGAGGCCATCAAAGGGAGCAGTTCATCAACGCTGGGATAAGGATAGACATAGTGCAGACGCACCCATGCACCGTAGGGTGTGGCTAGTTCGCCAAGGGCCTGCGCCAATTCCAGCAAGCGGGTTTTCAAAGGGCGGCCCTGCCAGAAACCGGTTCGGTAAGCGACATCGACACCATAGGCGGAAGTGTCTTGGCTGATCACCAGCAGTTCCTTGACGCCGCCCTCGAGCAAAGCCTGCGCCTCGCGCAGCAATTCACCCAGTGGCCTTGACACCAAATCGCCGCGCATCGACGGGATGATGCAAAACGTGCATCGGTGGTTACAACCCTCGCTGATCTTGATGTAAGCGTAGTGTCTAGGGGTGAGCTTGACACCCGCCACGCCGAAGGAATTTGGCACAAGATCAACAAACGGTTGGTGTGGCTTGGGCAGCGCTTTGTGCACCGCATCGAGCACCTCTTGTGTGGCCTGCGGACCGGTGACAGCCAGCACCCGTGGATGCATTTGCAAAACCAGGTTACTGCCATCTGCGGCAGCTTTGGCCCCCAGGCAACCGGTGACGATCACCC
>BJGT01000002.1 GCA_014190675.1 Comamonadaceae bacterium
CTGGGGCAGGTGCTGCCTCCGCTGCGGCGGCGGCTGGGGCAGGTGCTGCCTCCGCTGCGGCGGCGGCTGGGGCAGGTGCTGCCTCCGCTGCGGCGGCGGCTGGGGCAGGTGCTGCCTCCGCTGCGGCAACTGGTGCAGGGGCTACAGCAGGGGCTGCGGCCGGTGCAACAGTTGCGGCAGCAACTGGCGCAGACGCAGGCAAAGGCATGGCCACGATAGCGCCGTCACAGCCTGCAGCGGCGGTGGCGGGTGTCCAGGCACCCGACCTCCAGCACAGACCGGTCGAGTTTTTCCAAACTTCGCCAGATGCGTTGCGCCAGTTGTCGATGGTTTGAGCGGCCGCAGTGCTTACAAGCGCTGTGGCAGCCAGCAAGGTGGCCAACTTGATTGAATTCTTCATGGTTCTCCTTTGTAGGGACAAAAGGCTGCAGGCGGGCTGCAAACGTTTAGTGAACGTCTCGAGCGCATTGCACTCAAAGCGGTGCGATTATTGTGCCACAGCCGTTTTAGAGAATGCCGTTTGGTTTTTGGGTGGTGCGGCACGGTGCATCAATCGCCTCAGAAACCCGGCTAGGCGTTGCCAAATAACTACACCTGCGGCATAGAATCAGTTTGGGACTAGGTTCCACATTCAACCCAGCTGTAAGCGCCCAATGACTCAGTTTGCCAAAGAAACCCTGCCCATTAGTTTAGAAGAGGAAATGCGGCGCAGCTACCTCGATTACGCCATGAGCGTGATTGTCGGCCGCGCCCTGCCCGACGCCCGAGACGGTCTCAAACCGGTGCACCGGCGGGTTCTGTTTGCGATGCACGAGCTTAGCAACGACTGGAACCGCCCCTATAAAAAATCTGCCCGTATCGTGGGCGACGTGATCGGCAAATACCATCCGCATGGGGATCAGTCGGTCTACGACACGATTGTGCGTATGGCCCAGGATTTTTCCATGCGGCACATGCTGGTAGACGGGCAGGGCAACTTTGGCTCGGTTGACGGCGACAACGCGGCTGCCATGCGGTACACCGAAATCCGGCTGGCCAAAATTGCCCATGAACTGTTGGCCGACCTGGACAAAGAGACGGTTGATTTCGGCCCCAATTACGACGGCTCTGAAAAAGAACCTTTGGTGCTGCCAGCGCGCCTACCCAACCTGCTGGTCAATGGCTCGGGCGGCATTGCCGTGGGCATGGCCACCAATATACCGCCGCACAACCTCAACGAGGTGGTGGACGCCTGCCTGCACCTGCTGGGCAACCCTGAGGCATCGATCGACGAACTCATGGAGATCGTGCCTGCACCTGATTTCCCGACGGCGGGCATTATTTACGGCATCAATGGCGTGAAAGACGGCTATCGCACCGGGCGTGGCAAGGTGGTAATGCGGGCCAAGTGCCATTTTGAAGACATCGACCGGGGGCAGCGCCAGGCGATCATCGTTGACGAGTTGCCCTACCAGGTCAACAAAAAGACCCTGCAAGAACGCATGGCCGAGCTGGTGCACGAGAAAAAAATTGAGGGCATCAGCCACATCCAGGACGAGTCAGACAAGTCAGGCATGCGCCTGGTGATTGAACTCAAGCGCGGCGAGGTGCCTGAGGTGGTGCTCAACAACCTGTACAAGCAAACCCAGTTGCAAGACACCTTCGGCATGAACATGGTGGCGCTGATCAACGGCCAACCGAAGCTGTGCAACCTGAAAGACCTGATCGAAGTCTTCTTACAGCATCGCCGCGAAGTGGTGACGCGGCGCACCGTCTTCAACCTGCGCAAGGCACGCGAGCGCGGTCATGTGCTCGAAGGCCTGGCTGTGGCGCTGGCCAACATTGATGCGTTTATTGCCATCATCCGTAACGCACCCACGCCGCCAGTGGCCAAGACAGCGTTGATGGCGCAGTCTTGGGACAGCCAGTTGGTGCGCGAAATGCTAACCCGCACACGGGCCGATGGCGGCGCCATCAACGCTGACGACTACCGCCCGGCTGGCCTGGAGCTCATGTATGGCATGGGCAGCGACGGCTTCTACCGGCTGTCTGACACCCAGGCGCAAGAAATACTGCAAATGCGCCTGCAACGCCTCACCGGCCTGGAGCAAGACAAGATTGTTGCCGAGTACAAAGAAGTGATGGGGGAGATCGAGGACTTGCTCGATATTTTGGCCAGGCCACAGCGGGTATCGACCATCATTAAAGAGGAATTGAGCGCCATCAGGGCCGAGTTTGGACAAACCAAAATCGGCGCGCGGCGCAGCCTGGTGGAATACAGCTCTTTCGACCTCAGTACAGAAGACCTGATCACGCCCACCGACATGGTGGTCACCCTGTCCCATGGCGGCTACATCAAGAGCCAGCCACTGGGCGAGTACCGGGCGCAAAAGCGTGGCGGGCGCGGCAAACAAGCCACCGCCACCAAAGAGGACGATTGGGTTGACCAGCTCTTTATTGCCAACACGCACGACTATATTTTGTGCTTCAGCAACCGTGGGCGCATGTACTGGCTCAAGGTGTGGGAGGTGCCGCAAGGCTCGCGGGGCTCGCGCGGGCGCCCCATCGTCAACATGTTTCCGCTGGCTGAGGGCGAGAAAATCACGGTGGTGCTGCCCTTGACTGGAGAGAAGCGCAGCTTCCCGGCCGACCAGTATGTGTTCATGGCCACCCGCATGGGCACCGTCAAGAAAACCACGCTGGATGAATTCAGCAACCCGCGCAAGGCCGGCATCATCGCGGTTGACCTCGACGAGGGTGACTTCCTGATCGGCGCCGCCCTGACCGACGGCAAACACGATGTGATGCTGTTCAGCGACGCCGGCAAGGCGGTGCGTTTTGATGAGAACGATGTACGCCCGATGGGCCGGCAAGCGCGCGGGGTGCGCGGCATGCTGCTCGAGGACGGGCAAGGCGTGATCGCCATGCTGGTGGCAGAAGACGAACACCAAAGCGTGCTCACAGCCACCGAGAACGGCTACGGCAAGCGCACCAGCATCACAGAATACACCCGCCACGGCCGTGGCACCAAGGGCATGATTGCGATCACCCAGTCAGAGCGTAATGGCAGAGTGGTGGCGGCCACGCTGGTGCATGTGGACGACGAGATCATGCTCATCACCGACCGCGGCGTTTTGGTCCGCACCCGGGTCAGTGAAATACGGGAACTCGGCCGCGCCACACAGGGTGTCACCCTGATCGGGCTTGATGAAGGCTCCAAGCTCAGCGGTCTGCAGCGCATTGTTGAGAATGACGCCATTTCGGCCGAGGGTGACGCCACCAGCGATGACGACACGCCCGTTTAATTTTTCGGCCGGCCCGGCCGCCATGCCCGAAGATGTGCTCAAGCAGGCTGCCGCCGAGATGCTTGATTGGCAGGGCAGCGGCATGGGGGTGATGGAGATGAGCCATCGGGGCCCGGACTTCACCGCAATTCACCAACAGGCCCAGGCCGACCTGCGCGAGCTGCTCGCCATACCTGAGCAGTTCCATATTCTTTTCATGCAGGGCGGTGGCCTGGCCGAGAACGCGATCGTGCCGCTCAACCTGGCAGCCCGGATCGGCAAAACTGCTGCCAATGCCAGGGCAGATTTTGTGGTGACAGGCAGTTGGAGCCAAAAATCGCTCCAAGAGGCCCAGCGCTATTGCAGCACTGCGCTGGCAGCAAGCAACCAAGAAAGCGGGCACACCGCGCTGCCCATGCCCGCCAGTTGGCGCCTCAGCCCAGAGGCGAGCTATGTGCACATCTGCAGCAATGAAACGATTCAAGGGGTCGAATTCCATGAACTGCCTGACCTGCAGGCACTTGGCTGTAATGCGCCTTTGGTGATCGATTTTTCCTCGCACGCAGCCTCCCGGCCGGTCGACTGGTCGCGCGTGGGACTGGCCTTTGGCGGCGCCCAAAAAAACCTAGGCCCGGCTGGCTTAACCCTGGTGGTGGTTCGAGACGACCTGCTAGGCCACGCCCTGCCGGGCTGCCCGAGTGCCTTTGACTATAAAAAAGTGGCTGATGCCGGGTCGATGTTCAACACCCCTCCGACCTATGCCATCTACATGGCTGGGCTGGTTTTTCGGTGGCTCAAAGATCAGGGCGGTATCGCAGCGATTGAAGCCCGGAACCAGGCCAAAGCAGCCATGCTTTATGCCGCCATCGACAGCTCCGAGCTGTATGTCAACCGGGTGCAGCCGGTCTGTCGCTCGCGCATGAATGTGCCATTTTTTTTACGCGAAGAGCGGCTCAACCAGGCTTTTTTAGCCGGTGCGCAAGCCGCCGGCCTGTTGCAGCTCAAGGGTCACAAATCAGTTGGGGGTATGCGCGCGAGCATCTACAACGCCATGCCGATGGCCGGCGTGCAGGCACTGGCGGCCTACATGCGAGAATTTGAAAAAACCAAAGCCTGAGGCACAGCCGCACACCATGGCCAAAACCCTGCCCCAATTACGCACCGAGATTGATGCGCTCGACCAGCAACTGCTGGCCCTGCTGAGCCAGCGAGCCAACTTGGCACTGGAGGTGGGCGAAATCAAGCGCCACGAGGGCTCGCCGGTTTTTCGACCCGAGCGCGAAACGCAGGTGATCCAGGGCCTGCAAACTGCCAACCCGGGGCCGCTAAAAGGCCCACACTTGGCCCTGATCTGGCGGGAAATCATGTCAGCCTGCCGCGCCTTGGAGTCGGTGCAACGGGTCGCCTATTTGGGCCCGGCTGGCACTTTCAGTGAACAAGCGGCGCTGCAGTTTTTTGGCTCCAGCATCGAACACGCACCCTGTGCCAGCATTGACGAGGTGTTCAGGCTGACCGCCGCCGGTGGCGCCGCCTTTGGCGTGGTGCCGGTAGAAAACTCAAGCGAAGGCGTGATCTCGCGCTCGCTTGATTTGCTGCTGGGCTCGCCGCTGCATATCGTGGGAGAGACCAGTTTTTTGGTGCGCCACAACCTGCTGCGCCTGCAGGCCTCGCTGGCCGATATCGAGGTGGTGTACGCACACCCCCAGGCGCTGGCACAGTGCCAAAACTGGCTCAATACCCATCTGCCCAAGGCCGAGCGTCGTGCGGCTGCCAGCAATGCCGAGGGCGCGCGCCTGGCGGCAACCCAAGCGAGCTGGGCGGCAATTGCCAGCGAGCGGGCCGGCAGTGAATTTGGCCTGCAGGTGGCGTCCCCCGCGATTCAAGACGATGCCTTTAACCGCACCCGTTTTGCGGTGGTTTGCCTGCCCAGTACCCTGAGCGCACCAGCGCCTTCCGGGCGCGACTGTGTCAGCCTGATCGTCTCAGTGCCCAACCAACCGGGCGCGGTACACGACCTGCTGGTGCCGCTCAAACAACACGGGGTCTCCATGACCCGCTTTGAGTCGCGCCCGGCCCGCTCTGGCCAGTGGGAATACTACTTCTACATTGATATCGCAGGCCACCCAAGCCAGCCCCATGTGGCAGCCGCACTGGCAGAACTGCAAGGCCTGTGTGCTTTTTACAAACTGCTGGGCGCCTATCCGGCGGGCGAGTGATGTTGCAGCAACTCGGCCTGATTGGCTGCGGCTTGATGGGTGGCTCCTTTGCCTTGGCCCTCCGACAGGCCGGCCTGGTTCAGCGGGTGGTTGGCTACAGCAAGTCTGCCGGCACACTGGCCCGGGCGCTCCAACTCGGCGTGATTGACAGCGCTGCCGAAAGCCCCCTGGACGCTGCCACCGGCTCCGATCTGGTGCTGCTGGCCGTGCCCGTGGCGGCTACCGAAAGCAGCCTGCGCGCGATCGGAACCGCTGTGCATGGCGGTATGTTGGTGATGGATGTCGGCTCCACCAAGCAAGACGTGGTTGCCGCAGCGCAAAGGGCTCTGGGAGAACATGTCAGCTGCTTTGTGCCCGCGCACCCTGTGGCCGGCAGCGAGGCCTCGGGTGTAGAGCACGCCCAGGCCAGCCTGTACCAACAGCGCCAGGTGATTCTCACGCCAGACGCGCGCACCTCTGCGCCCCTGTTGGCCAAGGCCAGGGCGGTCTGGTCGGCTATCGGCAGCCATGTGCTGGAGATGACGCCGCAGGCGCACGATGCGGCTTTTGCGGCCATCAGCCACCTGCCCCACCTGCTGTCTTTCGCGCTGGTGAATTCGATTACCCAGCAAAGTCGGGGCGCAGATTTTTTGAGGCTTGCTGGGCCTGGCTTTCGAGATTTCAGCCGGATTGCCGCCAGCGAGCCCGGCATGTGGCGCGACATTTTGCGCGTCAACCAAGCCGAGGTGTTGGCGCAGTGCCAGCAGTTTCGCGCCAGCCTGCTGGCACTGGAGCAGGCGATGCTCAGTGCCGACGGTGCTGCCCTTGAGAGCCTGATCGAACAGGCCAGCCAGACACGCGCCCAGTGGCGTATGGGGCCGGCTGCGCGCTGATGTTTGCCAACGCTTATTTGGACATACCGCACCTCGCTGCTGCCGGCGGCAGCTTGGTGCTGCCTGGCTCCAAGAGCATCTCAAACCGGGTGTTGCTGCTGTCGGCCCTGTGTCAGGGCAGCACCCGGCTGCATGATCTGCTTGATTCGGATGACACCCGTGTCATGCTCACCGCCCTGCGCCAGCTCGGCTGCGGGGTGCGCCAAGTCGGTAATCAAGTCGACATCGACGGCCTTGGCGGGCGCCTGGCCTGCCAGCGTGCAGAGCTGTTCTTGGGTAACGCCGGCACCGCGATCCGACCGCTCACGGCAGCACTGGCAGTACTGGGTGGCGATTTTGAATTGCGCGGCGTGCCGCGCATGCACGAGCGCCCGATTGGCGACTTGGTGGAGGCCTTGCGCCAACTCGGCTGTCAGATTGACTACCTCGGCCAGCCCGGCTACCCGCCCCTGCGCATTGGCCAGCCCAAGCTGCAGCTCGACGCGCCGATTCAGGTGCGTGGCGATGTTTCTAGCCAGTTTTTGACGGCTTTGTTGATGGCACTGCCGCTGGTGGCTGGCCGGCGCATCGTGATAGAGGTGGTGGGCGAGTTGATCTCCCGCCCTTATGTCGAGATCACGCTCAACTTGCTGGCCAGGTTTGGGGTTGAGGTGCAGCGCCAGGGCTGGCAACGGTTCGTCATACCGGCGGGCAGCCAGTTGCGCTCACCGGGCAGCCTGCACGTGGAAGCCGACGCCTCGTCTGCCAGCTATTTCATTGCGCTGGGGGCGATTGCGGCTGGCCGGGCAGGAGCCCGTGGCATCCAAATTTCGGGGCTAGGGGCCGACTCGATCCAGGGCGACATCCGCTTCACCGAAGCAGCCCGCTTGATGGGTGCACAAGTACAAAGCGGCCCGAATTACTTGGCCATCGAGCGCGGCGAACCCGGCCAGGGCTGGCCACTCAAAGCCATAGACCTCGACTGCAACCATATTCCGGACGCTGCCATGACGCTGGCCATCATGGCGCTCTATGCCAGCGGCACCACTACCCTGCGCAACATCGCCAGTTGGCGGGTGAAAGAGACCGACCGCCTGACCGCCATGGCTACCGAATTGCGCAAGCTCGGCGCTACGGTGGAAGAAGGCATCGACTTTCTGCGCATCACCGCCCCAGCCACAGCGTCCGACTGGCGCGCGGCCAGCATCCACACCTATGACGACCACCGCATGGCCATGTGTTTTGCGCTGGCGGCTTTTAACCCGGCCGGGCTGCCAGTGCGCATCGAAGACCCCAAATGTGTCGCCAAAACCTTTCCCGATTATTTTGAGCAGCTGTTTGCCGTGGCCCATGCTGCGGTGGGCAGCCTGCCGGTGATTTGCATCGACGGCCCGACTGCCTCGGGCAAGGGCACGCTGGCCGCCGCCTTGGCAGCGCAACTGGGCTACCACTTTTTGGACTCGGGCGCCCTCTACCGGATCACCGCCTTGGCCGCCCGCCAAGCCGGTCTGGCCCTGGACGCCTCGCAGGAGCCGGCGCTTGCCGCCTTGGCTCAGGGTCTGCACATCAGCTTTGAGCGCGACCGCGTGTTGCTTGATGGCACCGATATCAGTGCGGCCATTCGCACTGAACAAGCTGGCATGGACGCCTCTCGCGTGTCAGTACTGCCTCTGTTGCGCGAGGCACTGTTGTCATTGCAACGCGGTTTTGCCCGACTGCCCGGCCTGGTGGCCGATGGACGCGACATGGGCACAGTGGTTTTTCCGCAGGCCCGGCTCAAGATCTTCCTGACTGCCAGCGCGCAAAAACGCGCCCACCGTCGCCACAATCAACTGATTTCGCAGGGAATCTCGGTTACACTGTCTGCCCTTCAAGCAGATCTGGAAGCGCGCGACGCCCGGGACATGTCCCGCAGCGCAGCACCTTTGAGGCCTGCCGAAGACGCCCGGTTGCTAGACAACTCGGATCTCTCGATACAACAATCAAGCGATCTGGTGTTGGGCTGGTGGCAAGGCATACAGCCTTTCAAAGCCATTTGAGAGGCCGAAACGGCCCGCATCTGTCATCTCGCACCGCAATTGGTGCTCTGCAGAAGCGGATCAACAACCTAACCGCGGTCCAAGCCGCAATCAAAAAATGTCTGAATCTTTTGCCGCCCTGTTTGAAGAATCCCTTTTACGCACTGAAATGCGCACCGGCGAGGTCATTACCGCGGAAGTGGTGCGTATTGAGCACAGTTTTGTGGTCGTCAATGCCGGCCTCAAATCCGAGGCCTATGTGCCGCTCGAAGAATTCAAAAACGACAAGGGCGAAATCGAAGTCCAGGTGGGTGATTTTGTGTCGGTGGCCATCGGGTCCATCGAAAACGGCTACGGCGACACCATCCTCTCGCGCGACACGGCCAAGCGCCTGGCCTCCTGGATGAGCCTGGAAAAAGCCCTGGAAACCGGCGAGTTCGTCACCGGCACCACCAGCGGCAAGGTCAAGGGCGGCCTCACGGTTTTGGTCAATGGCATCCGCGCCTTCCTGCCCGGCTCCTTGGTTGACACCCGTCCCACCAAAGACCTGTCCCCCTACGAGAACAAGACCCTGGAGTTCAAGGTCATCAAGCTCGATCGCAAACGCAACAACGTGGTGCTGTCGCGCCGCGCCGTGGTGGAAGCCTCGATGGGCGAAGAGCGTGCCAAGCTGATGCAGACTCTCAAAGAAGGCTCTGTGGTTCACGGCGTGGTCAAGAACATCACTGAGTACGGCGCCTTTGTCGACCTCGGCGGGATTGACGGCCTGCTGCACATCACTGACATGGCCTGGCGCCGGGTCCGCCACCCCAGCGAAGTAGTCACCGCAGGCCAAGAAATCACCGCCAAGATCCTCAAGTTTGACACCGAGAAAAACCGCGTGTCGCTGGGCCTCAAGCAAATGGGCGACGACCCCTGGATGGGCGTTAACCGCCGCTACCCTCAAGGCACGCGCATGTTTGGCAAGATCACCAACATTGCAGACTACGGCGCTTTTGTGGAACTCGAGCCCGGCATCGAAGGGCTGGTGCATGTCTCAGAGATGGACTGGACCAACAAGAATGTGGCGCCGAGCAAAATCGTCGCGCTGGGCGACGAAGTTGAAGTCATGGTGCTGGAAATCGACGAAGACAAGCGCCGCATCTCGCTGGGCATGAAGCAGTGCCGGGCCAACCCGTGGCAAGAATTTGCCCAAAACACCAAGCGCGGCGACCGGGTCAAAGGCCCGATCAAGTCGATCACCGACTTTGGTGTTTTCGTCGGCCTGGCAGCCGGCATAGACGGGCTGGTACACCTGTCTGACCTGTCTTGGAACGAGCCCGGCGAAGCTGCCGTGCGCAACTACAAAAAGGGGCAGGACGTGGAAGCCATTGTGCTGGCTGTCGATGTCGACCGGGAACGTATCTCCCTGGGTATCAAACAGCTCGACTCCGACCCCTTCACCACCTTTGCCGCCATCAATGACAAGGGCCAGGTCGTGACCGGCAAGGTCAAGATGGTGGATGCTCGTGGCGCCGAGATTGATCTGGGCGATGAGGTCATTGGCTATCTGCGCGCCAGCGAAATCTCGCGGGACCGGGTCGACGATGCCCGCAATGTACTCAAAGAAGGCGACGAAGTCACCGCCGTGGTGGTCAACGTGGATCGCAAAACCCGCAATATCCAGTTGTCGATCAAAGCCAAAGACGCGGCTGATCAGAGCGAAGCCATGGCCACCCTGAGCCAGGCCTCAGCCCGCGAAAACGCCGGCACAACCAGCTTGGGGGCGCTGCTGCGCGCCAAGTTGGACAACAACTAAGCCGGCTCTACGAGCAAAAGAGTGCAAACCGCTTAGGTAAGGGCCACCCGCATTACCTGAGCGGACGCGCAATCAGCCCATGACCCGATCTGACATTGTTGACGCGCTGGCCGAGCGTTTCGTCCAGCTGCCCTACCGCGACGCAGAGTTCGCGGTGCGCTCTATTCTGGATGCCATGAATGGAGCGCTGGTGCGCGGCAACCGCATCGAGATCCGTGGCTTTGGCAGTTTTTCAGTGAATCACCGCCTGCCGCGCCAAGGTCGCAACCCGCGCAGCGGCGAGAGTGTTGCTATTCCTGAGAGGCGGGTACTGCACTTCAAGCCGGGCAAAGCCCTGCGTGAAACCGTTGACAAGCAAACCCCCCAGCTCAAACTGCAGCGTAAAACCTGAGCCCCAGGTCGGGTCGGACCAAGCCTTAAGCACCCGGTTGCCGGTTGGCCGGGCAGGTGCAAGGCTAGAATTGTTGGCACACCGGGGGACACCATGAAACAGCTCGCGAGCCTGCTCAGATGGACGCTCAAGGCCGCCCTATTTTTCACGCTTTTTGCCTTCGCACTGAACAACCAGCACGACTCCACCGTGCATTTTTTCTTTGGCACGCAATGGCGTGCGCCCCAAGTGCTGGTGGTTCTGACGGCCTTTGCCTTGGGCTTGGCGGTGGGCGCCCTGGGCATGGTGCCGCGCTGGTGGAGGCAGCGCAGGGCAGCCCTGCGAGCTGCTAAAACCCTGCCCCAGGCTGCTAGCCCTCAGGCGGTAGCGGCGCCGATCGATCCGGCTGCCCATGGACTTTGACCTGAGTTGGCTGCTGTGGGCGCTGCCACTGGCCTTTGTGCTGGGATGGCTGTCCTCGCGGTTCGACCTGCGTCAGTTGCGCATGGACAACCGCCTAGCACCCAAGGCCTATTTCAAGGGCTTGAACTTTCTGCTCAATGAGCAACAAGACCAGGCCATAGACGCCTTCATTGAGGCTGTGCAAAACGACCCGGACACCTCCGAGCTGCATTTTGCGTTGGGTAACTTGTTCCGACGCCGCGGCGAATACGAGCGCGCCGTTCGGGTGCACCAGCACCTGCTGTCGCGCGGCGACTTAAGCCTGCTGGATCGACAGCGGGCGCAGCATGCGCTGGCGCTGGACTACCTCAAGGCCGGCCTGATTGACCGGGCGCAAGAGGCCCTGCAAAAGCTGGAGAACACGCCCTTCGAAGCCCAGGCCCGGCTCGCCCTCTTGGCCGTCCACGAGCGCAGCAGAGATTGGGTACAGGCGGCACAAACCGCCGCCAAGCTGACCCAATCCCGGCAGGGAAACTTCGAGGACCGCCTAGCCCATTACCTGTGCGAGCAGGCAGCCACACAGCTTGCCGCAGACCAGAGCGCCAACGCGCACGCACTTTTTCAGCAGGCCACCGCCACCGCGCCCAAGGCTCCCAGGCCACGGCTGGAGCGGGCACGCTTGCACCTGACAGAAGGCGCACCAGAGACGGCTTTTGAAGCGCTGATGGACTGTGTGGGGGCCGCACCTGCCGCACTGCCGCTGATTGCCGAGTCGCTGGCGGAGAGTGCCCTGGCCTGCGCGCGGGTGGAGCCAGTGTTGAGGCTGCTGCAGGCCAGCTACGCACAAACACCGTCGCTCGACCTGCTTGACGCCATCGTCGTCCTGGACGCTAGCCGCCCCAAGCCCGGCCAAAGTTCCCGAGACTGGTATGTGCGTCACCTCGAGCGGGAACCCTCGCTGGTGGCCGCCGCCAAATGGATTGCCGGCGAGAAACTCGAACAGGAGCAGTTTCACCCCCAGGTGCAGCGCGCGCTCGACCAGGCCGTCAAGCCACTCACCCGCTACCGCTGCACCGCCTGCGGTTTTGAGGCCAAGCAATATTTTTGGCACTGCCCGGGCTGCCAGGCCTGGGACAGCTACCCGGTGCGGCGGGTGGAAGAACTCTGAACAACTTTGACACAGATGATGCTTACCAAACAACAACTTCAACAGGCCAGCGTGCTGGTGGTGGGCGATGTGATGCTGGACCGCTACTGGTACGGCAATGTCGAACGCATCTCGCCCGAAGCACCAGTGCCGGTGGTTCGCATCACCCGCGAAGAAGAGCGCCAGGGAGGCGCTGCCAACGTGGCCTACAACGTTGTGTCCCTGGGCGCCAAGGCCTCCTTGCTGAGCGTGGTGGGCGATGACGAGGCCAGCCGCAAGCTCGAAGCACTGGTGGCCGCCACGGGCATAGAAACCCATTTTGGCCGGGATCCGGACCTGAAAACAACCGTCAAGCTGCGGATCATCGGGCGCCAACAACAGCTGCTGCGGCTGGACTTTGAGAATACCCCCAAGACAGAGTTGCTGGCCTCCCAAACAGCGAGCTTCGCCCGGCTAATCAAAGATCACCGGGTGGTGCTTTTTTCCGACTACGGCAAGGGCGGTCTCGCCCATGTCGGCGACATGATTGCGCAGGCCCGTGCCCTTGGAAAGCCCATATTGATCGACCCCAAAGGCAGCGATTTTTCACGCTACCGAGAGGCCACTGTCATCACGCCCAACCGAGCCGAATTGCAGCAGGTGATTGGCCCCTGGCTGACCGAGGCCGAGCTCCAAGACAAGTGCCAAAACCTGCGCCAGAAACTTGAGCTGCAGGCTATTTTGCTGACCCGCAGCGAAGAAGGCATGACGCTCTTTGACGCACAGGGTTCCGAGCATGTCAGCGCACAGACGCGCGATGTGTTTGATGTCACCGGCGCAGGCGATACCGTGATCGCCACCCTGGCCACCGCGGTGGCGGCCGGGCTAAGCCTGCGCCAGGCCCTGCCCTTGTCGAACCGGGCTGGCGGCTTGGTGGTGGCCAAGTTCGGTACCGCTGCACTGAGCTACGAGGAGTTGTTCACATGACCCGCATCATCGTCACCGGCGCTGCCGGCTTTATTGGCAGCAATATCGTGCGCGGACTCAATGCCCGTGGCATCGACGATGTGATAGCGGTAGACGACCTCACCGAGGGCGATAAATTTCGCAACCTGTCTGACCTGAGCATCGCCGACTATGTCGACGCGAGCAGCTTTTACGAGCAGTTCACCCAGGGCGGGTTTGGTCAGGTCGAGGCGGTGTTCCATCAGGGTGCTTGCAGCGACACCATGCAAAATAATGGCCGCTACATGATGGAGAACAACTACAGCCTGTCTTGCAGCCTGTTCCATGCCTGCCAAAAACGCGGTACCCGCTTGCTGTATGCCTCAAGCGCTGCCACCTACGGTGGGGCCAGCACCTTTCGGGAGCAGCCCGCCTTCGAGCGGCCACTGAATGTTTACGGTTACTCCAAGCTGCTGTTTGACCAGCGTATGCGGCGCGAATGTGGTGCCGAATTTCAGCGCTCGATGCTGGGAAAAACCAGCCAAGTGGTGGGCCTGCGGTATTTCAATGTGTACGGGCCGCATGAGCAGCACAAGGGCCGCATGGCAAGCGTGGCCTACCACCAGTTCCAGCAATTTTCAGCCGAGGGCAGGGTCAAGCTGTTTGGCGACTATGGCGGCTATGCCGCGGGTGCGCAGATGCGCGACTTTGTCTTCGTCGACGACGTGGTGGCAGTCAACCTTTGGTTTTTTGATCAGCCCGGTGCATCCGGTATTTTCAACCTGGGCAGCGGCCGGGCACAGCCCTTCAATGATGTCGCTCTGGCTGTGGTGAACACCCTGCGCGCCCAGCGCAGCGAGGCCGCCCTGAGCCTCGATGAACTGGTGGCAAGAAAATTGATCGAGTACACAGAATTCCCCGATGCCTTGCGCGGCAAATACCAGTGCTACACCCAGGCCGACCTGAGCGCCCTGCGCGCCAAAGGCTGCACGCATGTTTTTGCCGACGTGGCAAGCGGCGTGGCAAGCTATGTCAACTGGCTTAGCCAACAGGGGGCGCAAGAAGATCCGGGTATTCCCGCGGCGCGGTCCTGATCGTCAACCCCCGCCGCCGCGCAAGCGTTGTGGATCTGGGTTCGCTGCCAGTGGGCCCTCAATCAACTGCACTTTTTAACCACCTCTGGAGTCCAACTATGCTAAAGAAAATCTTCACCCTGCTGGTCCTGCTTTACGCGTTTGCCAGCTTCGCCGCTGCGGTCGATGTCAACAAAGCCACGGCCGCCGAACTCGACAGCATCAAGGGCATTGGCCCAGCCATGTCGGGCAAGATTCTTGACGAGCGCAAAAAAAATAATTTTAAAGATTGGCCTGACTTCATCAGCCGCGTCAAAGGCGTGGGCGAGGCCACAGCCGCCAAGTTGTCCGGTGAAGGCCTGACCGTCAACGGCACATCATTCAAAGCCGCTGCACCTGCAGCCGCAGCGCCGGCTGCTGCACCTGCCCCTGCCCCTGCCCCTGCCGCCAAGGCAGAACCACCCAAACCGGCGGCGAGTGCGGCGAAGAAGTAAGCCCTACAAGCTTTTAAAAACCCGCTTCGGCGGGTTTATTCATTGTGGTGCTCCGGGTGCTCCGCTTCGCCGCATTGGCGGGCCCAGCTTGGCGGACTCGGTACTTGCCCCAGCCGCGCCATGATCTATCAAATTCCGCTGTTACGGCTGTGCCCGCAGATTGATCGCGGCATCACGAATGTGCCCCCGTTGGCCCATACACAATAGCAAATCGGTTTGCCAAACAGGCCCTGAGGGTTCAGGTTCACCGACTTTCTTTGCCAGCGTGTACCGATGGATCCGGCTTTGCCGGGTCAGCCTACTATCGCCACCCCATACCCACCCCCACCCGGCGTCGCCACCTCAAACACATCGCCGGGCTGCATCTTCACTTTGCCGATGTGGCCCAGGATGTCGATGCTGCCGTCGGCTCGCAGCACCCTGTTGGTCCCGACCTGGCCGGCTTCGCCACCGGCCATGCCGAAGGCGCCATGTACGCGGCCGTTGGACAGGATGCTGGCAGTCATGGGTTCCAGGAAACGGATGCGGCGCACGCCGCCGTCACCGCCGCGCCAACGCCCTGCACCACCTGAGCCGGTGCGGATCTCGTAGCTGTCCAGCCGCACCGGAAAGCGGAACTCAAGCACCTCGGGGTCGGTCAGGCGCGAGTTGGTCATGTGCGTCTGGACCACGCTGGTGCCGGCAAAGCCCTCGCCCGCGCCGGAGCCGCCGGATACCGTCTCGTAGTACTGGTAGCGTTCGTTGCCAAAGGTGAAATTGTTCATGGTGCACTGGCTGGCAGCCATCACGCCCAGCGCGCCCAGCAGGGCGTTGGTGATGCAGGTTGAGGTCTCCACATTGCCCGCCACGACCGCCGCTGGCGGGTTGGGGTTGAGCATGGAGCCGGGCGGGATGATGACCTGCAGCGGTTTGAGGCAGCCGGCATTGAGGGGGATGTCATCGTCCACCAGCGCGCGGAACACATAGAGCACGGCCGCCATGCAGACCGCGGTGGGGGCGTTGAAATTGTTGGCCTGCTGGGCCGAGGTACCGCTGAAGTCGATCACGGCGCTGCGCTGCACTGCGTCTACGCGCAGCGCCACCGAGATCTGCGCGCCATTGTCCAGCGGCAGCGTGAACTGCCCGTCTTTCAGGCGCGTGATGACGCGGCGCACCGACTCTTCGGCGTTGTCCTGCACATGGTGCATGTAGGCCTGCACAACAGCCAGCCCGAAATGGGCGACCATCTTGTGCAACTCCTGCACGCCTTTTTCGTTGGCGGCAATCTGGGCCTTGAGGTCGGCGATGTTTTGCGCCGGGTTGCGGGCGGGATAGGGCCCGCTGGCCAGCAGCGCCAGCAGCTCGGCCTCGCGCAGCACGCCCCGGTCGACCAGCTTGACGTTGTCGATCTGCACGCCCTCCTCCTCGATCGACTTTGAAAACGGCGGCATGGAGCCGGGTGTGGTGCCGCCCACATCGGCATGGTGGCCACGCGAGCCCACATAAAACGTGGCACGGCCGTCCAGGTAAACCGGGGTGATGACGGTGATGTCGGGCAAATGCGTGCCGCCGTGGTAGGGGTCGTTGAGCACGAACACATCCCCCGGCTGCATGCTGGCAGCGTTGTCGCGCACCACGGTCTTGATGCTCTCGCCCATGGAGCCCAGGTGCACCGGCATGTGCGGGGCATTGGCGATCAGGTTGCCGACGGCGTCGAACAGCGCACAACTGAAATCAAGCCGCTCCTTGATATTGACCGAATGCGCCGTGTTTTGCAGCTGCAGGCCCATCTGCTCGGCGATGTTCATGAACAGGTTGTTGAACACTTCCAGCAACACCGGGTCGACCGTGGTTCCGGCGGCCAAGCGGTGGGCGCGCGGGCTGCGGCGCTCCAGCACCAGGTGGTCCAGCGCCGTCAGCCGCGCCTGCCAGCCGGGCTCGACCACAGTGGTGGCGTTTTTCTCGGCAATCACGGCCGGGCCGGCGATCAGGTCACCGGGTTGCAGGTCTTCGCGCACCAGCAGGGCGGCGGCCTGCCACTGGCCGTCGCAGTACATGCGCACGGTCTCGCGCACAGCGCCACAGGCCTGAAGGTCGCGCGGCGGGTGCAGCACATGGCGCGGTTCGGCCGGGGCGTCGCCGGCCAGCACCGCTTCGACCGAGACAGCCTCCACCACCAGGGGCTTGCCCTGCATCAAAAAGGCAAAGCGCTGGCGGTAGGCCGCTTCAAAATTGGTCTGGATCTGTGCCAGTGCATCGCCCGATGCCGACCCTGCAAGCAAGTCCGGGCAGGCCACCACCAGTGCTGAGTCGCTGCCCTCATAGCGAACATGCACCCGGCGCAGCACGCGCGCGGCGCCCGCGCCCAGACGCTGCTGCGCCAGCTCGGCCAGGGCAGCAGCAGCCAGCGCGTCGAACTGGCTGGCCATCCGGGGCATCACCCCGGCCTCCAGCCGGGCCTCCACCGCTTGCTGCCGGCTCACACTCTGGTCGGCCAGCCCCATGCCGTAGGCGCTGAGCACACCGGCCAGCGGGTGCACCAGAATGCGCGTCATGCCCAGCGCGTCGGCCACCAGGCAGGCATGCTGGCCGCCGGCACCACCAAAGCATTGCAGGGTGTAGCCGGTGACGTCGTAGCCGCGCGCCACCGAAATCTTCTTGATGGCATTGGCCATCTGCTGCACCGCGATGCGGATGAAACCCTCGGCCACCTGCTCGGCCGGCTGGCCAGTTTGCTGGGCCAGTGCGGCAAAACCGGCCTCGGCCGCCTCAAAGCTTAGGGTCTGGTCGGCCTGCGGGCCAAACACCTTGGGGAAGTGCGCCGGCACCAGCTTGCCCAGCATCACATTGGCATCAGTCACGGTCAGCGGGCCGCCGCGGCGGTAACTGGCCGGGCCCGGGTTGGCGCCAGCACTTTGCGGCCCGACCCGAAAACGCGCCCCGTCAAACGCCAGAATCGAGCCGCCACCAGACGCCACAGTGTGGATGCTCATCATGGGCGCGCGCATGCGCACGCCGGCCACCTGGGTTTCGAACTCGCGCTCAAACTCGCCGGCGAAGTGGGACACGTCCGTAGAGGTGCCGCCCATGTCAAAACCGATCACCCGCACTGCAGCATCGGGCGCACCCGCCTGGCCAGCCTCGGCCAACGCCAGCTGCGCAGTACGCGCCATGCCCACAATGCCGCCCGCCGGGCCGCTGAGGATGGCATCCTTGCCGGCAAACTGCCCGGCCCCGGCCAGGCCCCCCGAGGACTGCATGAAGAACAACGGCACGCCCGGCATCTCGGCTGCCACTTGGGCCACATAGCGGCGCAAGATGGGCGACAGGTAGGCGTCCACCACCGTGGTGTCGCCGCGGCTGACCAACTTCATCAACGGGCTGGTCTCGTGCGAGGTGCTGATCTGGGTGTAGCCCACCGCCTGCGCCAGCCGCCGCGCCGCCTGCTCATGCGCGATGTAGCGGTAGCCGTGCAAAAAAACTATCGCCACACTGCGCAGCCCCTGGCGGTATTGCTGTACAAGTGCCGACTGCAGCAGCGATTCATCGAGCGGCTGCAGCAGTTCGCCATGGGCACCAACGCGCTCGTGCGCCTCAACCACCGCGCTGTACAAGAGCTCGGGCAGCTGGATGTGGCGGTCAAAAATACGCGGCCGGTTTTGGTAGGCGATGCGCAGCGCATCACGAAAGCCGCGCGTCGTCACCAGCAGCGTGGGCTCGCCCTTGCGCTCCAGCAACGCGTTGGTGGCCACTGTGGTGCCCATCTTGACGCAGGCCACCTGCTGTGGCGTAACCGGCTCGCCCGGTTTGAGCCCCAGCAGATGACGGATGCCAGCGACTGCAGCGTCTGCATAGTGCTCGGGGTTGTCGCTGAGCAGCTTGTGCGTGAGCAGCGCAAACCTGCCATCAGCTAGCGGACGGCGGCCGATGACATCGGTGAAGGTGCCGCCGCGGTCTACCCAGAACTGCCAGCGCTGGCTCTTGTCGTGTGTCATTGAACTGGGCGCCTACAGGCTGGCGGCCGAGCGGGCGGCCTGGTCGTAAATGCCCGACAGCAGGCGCAGCAGGCGGGCGAGTTCGCCAATGTCTCGGTTCAGCCCATCGTCGGCCTTGAGTGCGTCGATCAGGCAGGATTCGCGGATGTCTCGGTAGCGTTCGATATGCTGGTGGCCCAGGTCGGTGGCGGCATAGGTGACTTCTTTGCCGCTCTTGCGGGAGGCCACCACGCCCAGATGCTGCAGTTTTTTGAGCGAGTAGTTGATCAGGTGGGTGTCCTCCACATTCATGATGAAGCAGATGTCAGCCAGGCGCTTGTCGCGCGCCCGGTGGGTCACATGGTGGAGCACCAGCACATCCAGGGGCATCAAGTCCTTCAGGCCGGCTGCGCTCATGCAGTGCACGATCCAGCGGTGAAAGGCGTTGCCGGCGACGATCAGGCCGAATTCAAACTCGCTCATCTCGGCGCTGCGTGGCGACACCAGGTGCGCCGAGGAGACGATCAGCCCGTCCTCCGGCGGCCGCGCATCGGGCTTGGCAGGCTCGCCCCTCATGCTGTCGCCACAGCTTGGCATTCTTGTTGCATCCCATGATTGTAGGCAGCTCAATCACAATTCATTGACAATTTGTCGACGATTAGGGAAAACACTCATCCGTCTTGACGAAATCGGATTTACATTTAGCTTCGTCTTGCGCCATCAAACTCTTGGAGATTTTATGAACCGTCGCCTGTTTTTACTCACCGCCGCAGCCGCTGCTTCCCTGCTGAGCGTGGCAGTACCACCTGCGCTTGCCCAAACCAAGTGGGACCTGCCCGCCGGCTACCCCGCCACCAACTTTCACACGGTTAACCTGAGCGACTTTGCCAACGACATCGATAAGGCCACCGGCGGCAAGCTCAAAATCACGGTGCATGCCAATGGTGCCCTGTTCAAGGCCCCCGAAATCAAACGCGCGGTACAGGGTGGGCAGGCCCAGGCCGGTGAAATTTTGTTGGCCAACTTCCAAAATGAATGGCAGCTGTTTGGCGTGGACGCCCTGCCGTTTCTAGCCGACAGCTATGACGAAGCGGTGAAGCTCTACAAGGTGCAAAAACCATTTTTGGAAAAGAAACTCGCCGAGCAAGGCATGGCCCTGTTGTACGCAGTGCCCTGGCCACCGCAAGGTATTTATGTCAAAAAGCCGATCAATTCCGGCGCTGACCTGAAGGGCGTGAAGTGGCGCGCCTACAGCCCGTCCACCGCGCGAATTGCCGAGCTGGTCGGCGCGCAGCCCGTGACAGTGCAAGCCGCCGAGTTGTCGCAGGCCATGGCTACCGGCGTGGTTGAAAGCTATATGTCATCTGGCTCCACCGGCTTTGACACCAAAACCTATGAGCACATCAAGTACTGGTACGACACCCAAGCCTGGCTGCCCAAAAACGGCGTGATTGTCAATAAGGCCGCCTTTGACGCGCTGGACGCCCCCACCAAGGCGGCGGTACTCAAAGCCGCGGCCGATGCCGAAGTGCGCGGCCTGGCTGCCTCCAAGAGGGCCAACACCGATTCGCTGGACAAACTCAGGGCCAATGGCATGAGCATCGTCACCCCTTCTGCGCAGCTCACGGCCGACATGAAAAAAGTAGGCGATGTGATGGCCAAGGAATGGCTGGAGAAAGCCGGGGCTGAGGGCAAAGCCGTGGTTGACGCCTACCTCAAGCCCTGAATCTCGGCGCGGCGCATAGAAAAGGCAGTGTTGATGCGTCGCACGCTCGACAGGCTGTTCGATGGCGCAGCCGCGCTGGCTGCGTTGTGCATGGTGGGTCTGCTGGGGATGGTGCTGCTGTCCATCGTTGGCCGACAGCTTCACTTTCATGTGCCTGGCACCGACGCCTATGCTGGTTACCTCATGGCGGCGAGTGGTTTTCTGGCCCTGGCCCACACCCTCAAGCGCGGCGAGCACATCCGGGTCACCCTGCTGCTGGGTGCCTTGAAAGGGCGCAGCAAAAAGGCCATGGAACTCTGGGCTCTTTCATTTGCCACGGTACTGGGCAGTCTGTTCGCCTTTTACTGCTGCCGCCTGGCCTGGCAGTCGCACAGCTTTCATGACGTGTCCACCGGCAGCGATGCCACGCCCCTGTGGATACCGCAGTTGGCCATGGCCGCTGGCTCGGTCATCCTGGCCATTGCCTTTCTCGATGAACTGCTGCTGGAACTGCACGGCCAGCGTACCGAGCGGCAGAGCGACGAAGCGCTGCGCAATGAATAGGCTGGTGCCATGAATGATCTGCTCATCACGGTCTCGCTGCTGGTCGCCCTGCTGCTGATCCTGGGCAGCGGCGTCTGGGTCGGACTGACCCTGACCGGAGTGGCCTGGTTGGCGGTGTCTATTTTTTCATCTCGGCCGGCCGGCGACGCCATGGCTGTGACGGTGTGGGGCTCCTCATCGAGCTGGACCCTCACCGCCCTGCCCCTGTTCATCTGGATGGGTGAGATTTTGTTTCGTACCCGACTCTCGAATGACATGTTCAAGGGCCTGGCGCCCTGGGTGCAAGGCCTGCCCGGACGCTTGCTGCACACCAATGTGATCGGCTGCACCATATTTGCCGCTGTCTCAGGCTCGAGCGCAGCCACCTGCGCCACCATTGGCAAGATGACCCTGCCCGAGCTCACGCGGCGCGGCTACCCTGAGCACATGGTGGTCGGCACCCTGGCCGGCGCCAGCACCCTGGGCCTGCTGATTCCCCCGTCCATCATCATGATCGTCTACGGAGTGGCGGCCGAGGTCTCGATCTCAAAGCTGTTCATCGCCGGGGTGCTGCCCGGCCTGATGCTGGCGGGCCTGTTTTCAGGCTACATCATGCTGTGGGCGCTGCGCCATCCGGCTCAGGTGCCGGCCGCTGACGGCCAGTTCACGCTGTGGCAGAAGCTGGCCGCCTCACGCAGCCTGATTCCGGTGGTGTCACTGATCATCGCGGTGTTGGGCTCAATCTACGCCGGCATTGCCACCGCCACCGAGGCCGCAGCTGTGGGCGTGGTCGGCTCGCTGGTCATCTCGGCGCTGCAGGGCTCTTTGAACTGGGCCAGCTTCCGCGATGCGCTGATGGGCGCCACCCGCCTCTACTGCATGATTGCGCTGATATTGGCCGGGGCGGCCTTCCTGACACTGGCCATGGGCTACATCGGCCTGCCGCGCCACTTGGCCGAGTGGATCGGCTCGCTCGGGTTCAACAAGGCGCAGCTGATCTTTGCCCTCACGCTTTTCTTCATTGTGCTCGGCTGTTTTCTGGACGGCATCTCAATGGTGGTGCTCACCATGGGCGTGCTGATGCCGACGGTTCAGGCCGCAGGCATTGATGCCATCTGGTTTGGTATTTTCATCGTGCTGGTGGTGGAGATGGCACAGATCACGCCACCAGTGGGCTTCAACCTGTTTGTGCTGCAAGGTATGACCGGGCGCCAGCTCACCTGGATTGCCCGGGTAACACTGCCCATGTTTGGGCTGATGTGCGTGGCAGTGGCGCTGATCTATGTCTTTCCGGGCATCGTGACCTGGCTGCCGCAACAAATGAGCCGCTAGCACAAGATGCTGGTTACGGCCATCTGCGTCGGCGCCAGTCTGGGTGCACTGGCCCGCTGGGGCCTGGGCCTGTGGCTCAATCCGCTCGCCCTGCTGCCCCTGGGCACGCTGAGCGCTAATCTGATCGGCGGCTACCTGGTGGGCATTTGTGTGGCGGTGTTTGGCGCCCTGCCCCAGCTCGACCCGGTCTGGCGACTGGCCCTGGTGACCGGCTTTCTTGGCGCACTCACCACGTTTTCGAGCTTTTCCGCCGAAGTGGTGGCCATGCTGATGCAGCAACGCTACGGCCTGGCGCTCGCCACCGCTGCGCTACACCTGCTGGGCTCCCTGCTGCTGACCCTGGCCGGCATCAAGACCGCCACTTTTTTCATGCCTTGAGCCCCCAAAGATACCTGGCCCAGTGGCGAGACCCGGGCTCAGCCGCCGCCGCGATGCATATAGAGGTCAAAGCGCTTCATGAAAGCATACCGCTGGGCTTCGTCTAGGCCGGCGAAGCGAAAGCTCACCAGCAGCCGAGGCATGCGCACCAGAGCAATCACGCGGGGTTCAGCCACCTGCCAGGTCAGCCCCAGTGCGCCCTCGCCGATGCGCACGCCAGCCGAGCGGGTTTGTAGCTTCCAGAAATGCTCACCCATCGCAGCCGGCAGCCAGCCCAGCCACTCGGCCTCTGTGCAAGCCATGTCCCGCTCAAAGCGCTCGGCGTAAAAAGATTGCATGGCGAGCAGCGCCACTCAGGCTATCAGCCCCCGGCAATCGGCGGCCAGATCGCCAGCACATCGCCCTCGACCAAGGTCTGCGTCAGGCGTTTGTCGGGCTCGATGTACCTGCCGTTGATCAGCACCAGATGCACCATCTTGGGCGGCAGACCAAAGGGCTCGATGATCTGGCTGATGGTGGCCTCAGGCGCCACCTCCAGCTGCAGGATGTTGGTGTAACGGGCCTCGGGCGGCAGGTAGTCAGTGAGCGAGGCAAACAGCTTGAGGGTGATGTGCATCAGCGCGCCTGTTGTGTCAGCGCCGGCGCGCATCCTGTGCACCCGCCCAGGCGCTTTGTGCCTGGGCGCAGGCCAGGTAGGCTGGCATCAGCTGGGTTGGGTCTTTGAGCAGCGCGTCCTTCCAGACGCCCAGCTTCACCTGGCCTTCAACCAGCCCACGCATGACGCCCACATGCGCGGTCCAACCGACCGAGTTACAGCCCACCAGCACATCGTCTTTGAACTGCAGGCTCAGGTGGCGGCCAGCCGTGACATCGGTGAGCTCCACCTGCTGGCCACCGGGCAGCCCCTGCCAGGCTCCGAAGCTGGTGGAGACCAGCCCCAGGGTGTCAAGCACATTGATCTGCGTCACCCCCTTGAGCTCACTCGCCACGGCTTGCCCTCGGGCATGGGCCACCATGTTCAGAGCCGCCACCCGGGCCTGCTCAGCCGCATTGGGCTGAATGGCGCTGACGATGGTCTTGCCGCTGACCTTGTCAAAGGCCTCGGCACAGTCGCCAGCTGCAAAAACGCCCGGCACATTGGTTTGCAGGTGCTCGTCGGTCAGCACGCCGAGCAGGCAGCTGATGCCCGAATCAGCCAGAAACTCGATGGCCGGTTTGACACCCGCCGCGCTGATAACCAGGTCAGCATTTAACTGGTTGCCATTAGACAAGCGCACGGTCAGCGGTGGGCCGGCCTCGATCGCCTCGACCCGGGTGCCGGTGAACACCTGCACCCCCTTGGTTTGACACCAGTCGCGGATCATGCCGCCCGCCGTGGGGCCCATCATGCGCGGCACCATGCGGTCTCCCATTTCCACCACGCTTAACACCACACCGCGCGCTGCCAGCGCCTCCATGATGATGCAGCCAATGAAACCGGCGCCGAGTTGCAGCACCCGGGCGCCCGGCTTGGCCAGGTCCATGATGGCGCGTGCGTCGGCCAGGGTCCAACAGGCGTGCACGCCAGGCGAGTCAATGCCCGCAATGGGCGGCCGCATCGGGCGCGAGCCGGTGGCGATCAGCAGCGTGTCGAAATCCACCGCCTGTCCGCTGTCGAGCATGACCCGTTTGGCCACCGTGTCCACCCGGCGAGCGCTGGCGCTGACCTGCTTGATCCGCAGATTCGCCAAATGAAGCGGGTCTTTGCGCAAGTAGGTGCCCGATTCGTCCACATTGCCCATCAGCAGGTAGGGAATGGCCATGCGCGAATAGGGCGGCTCGGCTTCATCGCCAACCACGGTGATGTCGTCAAGGGGCGCGTGTTTGCGTATGGTTTCAGCAGCAATCACGCCAGCCGGGCCGGCGCCAAGGATCAGGTGGTGCATGGGATCAGTCTCCAATCATTAAAAAAGCGGCTCCGAAGAGCCGCTCATTGCCGGAGCACGAAGCTCAGACCTTACAAACCGAGCCGGGCCCGCGTGGCCTTGGTGGGGCGGCCTTCGCTGTCCCAGCCGCGTACCGCGTAGTACTTGGGCATCATCTCGGCCAGCATACTGACCTTGCCCGTGGCCGGTCCGGTCTTGCAGGCTTCTTTGAGCAGGCGCTTGGGCAGGCTGTCATCCTTGGCAGTAAAGCCGGCGCGGTTGTTGAAATCGCGCTCCAGGTTCCAAACCCGCTCGCCGATCTTCTCAAGTTCCTCGGTGGTGTACTGCTCGCCGCAGGCTGCCGCCATTTGCGGCGCCAGGTCAGCCAAGCCCCAGGCAAAGGTGGTAAAGATGCACAGGCCAGAGGAATCGAACGCAGCCGTGGCATCCTGGAAAGCCTTGACCAACTCGGGCTTGCCATCGTGCGCCAGCGGATCGGTCTTGACCGGAATGCCCAGCACTTCGGAGGCAATGGTGTAGCCGCGCAGGTGGCAGCCGCCCCGGTTGGAGGTGGCATAGGCCAAGCCAATGCCTTGGATGGCGCGCCCGTCATAGGCCGGGAACTCCTGGCCCTTGCTTGACATGCTCAGGTCGGGGTGGCCGTATTTGGCGGTCAGGCGCTTGGAGCCCTGTCCGATTTCAACCCCAAAGCCGCGGCTGTTGACGGTTTCTTCTACCAAAAAGGCAAGTGCCTGGGCCGAACCGAACTTGGCCTCGATGCCGACCTGCTCCTTGGTCAAAACACCCATGTCGTAGAGCTCCATGACGGCGCCAACAGTGACGCCAAAGCTGATCGGGTCAATGCCTTCCTCATTGCAGACCATGGTGGCGTACTGCAGGGTTTCCAGGTCGTTGACGCCATTGGCGGCACCCAGCGCCCAGGCGGCTTCGTACTCCAGCCCGCCAGAGGCGCCCCAGTATTGCGGCTTGTTGGCCACGGTGAAGTGGCCTTCGTCCATCTTGCTGATGCGTCCGCAGGCGATGGTGCAGCCAAAGCAGGCCTGGTTGGTAACGAGTTGTTTTTTGCCGTCGGTCTTGCGCGGCGTGGCCATGGCTTCGGCAGAAATATCCTTGGCACCCTCAAACTGGTTGTCGCGATGGTTGCGCGTGGGCAGTGCACCCACCTCGTTGATCACGTTCATCAGCACCTGGGTGCCATAGGCGGGCAGGCCCTGGCCGGTAACCCCGTTTTCTGCGAGGATTTTTTTCTTCTCGGCAATCGCCTTCATGAAGGCCTTGGGGTTGTGGATATTGCCCACGCCCTTGGTGCCTCGCACGGCAATTGCCTTGAGGTTTTTGCTGCCCATGACCGTGCCCACACCCGAGCGGCCGGCCGCCCGGTGCAGGTCATTGACCACCGCTGCGTAGAGCACGCCGTTTTCGCCGGCCTTGCCGATGCTAGACACGCGGGTCAGCGGGTCTTGCAGGCTCTTTTTGAGCATTTCCTCGGTCTGCCAGACACTCTTGCCCCACAGGTGAGCTGCATCGCGCAGTTCAGCCAAGTCGTCATTGACATAAAGGTACACCGGCGTGGCGCTGCGGCCTTCGAAAATGACCATGTCCCAGCCGGCCATTTTGAACTCGGCGCCCCAGTAGCCGCCCGAATTGGAGCAGGCAATAGCTCCAGTCAGCGGGCTCTTGGTGATGACGGTGTAGCGCCCGCCAGTCGAAGCCATGGTGCCGGTCAAGGGGCCGGTGGCCCAGATGATCTTGTTGGCCGGCGCCAGCGGGTCGACGGTGGCGTCCACCTCTTCGACCAGGTATTTGGTACCGAGCCCGCGTGAACCCAGGTAGGCGCGTGCCCAGTCCATATTGAGCGCCTCAGACTTGACGGTGCCGGCGGTTAAGTCAACACGAAGAATTTTTCCTGCCCATGCCATGGTGTGTCTCCTTAAACCGCTGAGGGTTGGTTGCCGAGCTTGTCCGCCCACTGAGCCATCTTGCCCAGGCCAGTCCAGTTGGCGTCAATGAAGGTGATGGCGCCGGTGGGGCAAGCCTCAGCACAGGCCGGCTCACCGCCGCAGAGGTCGCACTTTTGCACCTTGCCTGTTTCCTGCACGTAGTTGATGGTGCCAAACGGGCAAGCGATGGTGCAAACCTTGCAGCCAACACAGGTGGAATCATTGACCACCTTGGCGCCGGTGGCCTTGTCAACCGTGATCGCTTCGACCGGGCAGGCGTGCAGGCACCAGGCCTCATCGCACTGGGTACAGGTGTAGGGCACCTTCTTGCCAGTGTGATGGAAATCAAACACCTTGATTCGCGACTTGGCCGTGGCAAAAGTGCCATAGTTCTCATACGAACAGGCCATTTCGCACTGCAAACAGCCCGTGCATTTGTCTGGGTTGATGTGCAACACCTTCTGCATGCGTCTCTCCTTGGGGTAGCGGCACGCCCTATGCAATGCCTTGCTTATGAACTTTCTTGCATAGCGATTGTTAGGTTTTTTAGTGTTTTTGTGTCTAGGTAGAAACCCTCGACAGGTATTGCACAGACTCAGGGTCGAGCGGGCGGCCCTGGCACACCGCATACCAGCAGGCCAGGGTCGTTGGCACTGATGGCCAAATCGTTTTTGGCGTGCGCCACATCCATGTCGCGCGGCAGGGCCACGCCGTTCTTCACCGCCAAAATCTCGGCCATGATGCTGACTGCGATCTCGGGCGGGGTTTTGCTGCCAATGTAGACGCCAATCGGGCCGCGCAGGCGGGCCAAGCCTGCTTCGGTTTGCTCGAAGTGCTCGATCATGCGTTGTCGGCGCGCCTCATTGTTACGGCGCGAACCAATGGCGCCAACATAAAAGGCCTCGGTCTGCAGGGCCTCGAGCAGGGCCAGGTCATCGAGCTTGGGGTCGTGTGTCAAAGCCACCACACAGGTCCGACGGTCTGGCGCAAAGACCCGCACCATGTCGTCTGGCATGTCTTTGAGCAGTGCCACGCCGGCTACCGACCAGGAGCGCGCGTATTCTTCCCGCGGGTCACAAACCGTCACCGCAAAGCCACTGAACAAGGCCATGGTGGCCAGGTACTCGGTGAGCTGCCCGGCGCCGATCAGCAGCATGCGAAATTCAGGGCCGAAGGTGTTGGCCAGGGTCTGCGCGTCCAGAACCAGGTCGGCCGGGACGGCACTGGGGAGAAGACTGACTGCTCCGTCGGCCAATTGCACTATGCGGCACATCAATTGCCCGCTGGTGAGCGCCTGCACCAGTGCGGCCAGGCTGGCGGCATCGGGGTCAAATTCCAGTAACAGTTCCAGGGTGCCGCCGCAGGGCAGGCCAAAGCGGTGGGCCTCGTCGGCGCTGATGCCGTACTTGACCA
The DNA here is from genome assembly GCA_014190675.1 of Comamonadaceae bacterium. Classification (GTDB taxonomy): domain Bacteria; phylum Pseudomonadota; class Gammaproteobacteria; order Burkholderiales; family Burkholderiaceae_C; genus Rhodoferax. The sequence goes on from BJGT01000002.1 coordinate 27,746, forward strand.
GGCGCGGCGGCCCGCTCGGAATGTCTTGTTCGCCGGCAGGGGGAGCGGCGTCGGCTGAGGCATAGGCCCGGGTGAAGCGGTAGATTAAGTCGTCTTCGATGCAGCCGCCCGAGACCGAACCGACCACCGAGCCGTCCTGACACAGGGCCATGATGGAGCCCACCGGGCGAGGCGACGAACCCCAGGTGCGTACCACTGTGGCGAGCAGGGCCCGCTGCCCGGCCAGACGCCAGTCGCGCAGGGTGCGCAAAACCATCACATCGATGTTTTCCATGGCCGCGCCTGTGTCTTTGGCTGCAGGCAACTTAGCGAGATAGCCAGACCATGGCGGCGGCCACGGCGACAGCGCCCGCACCACAAACCCAGACCAGCACCGCATTTGGAGCTGCCGCAGCCGCCGCAGCCGGCGCTGCCACAGCGACCTTTTCAGCATAGGCCTGCGGGTACTGGCGCTGCATCTCGGCATCAAAACGCTTGAAAAAATCTTCGGCCATGGATTTGGCGGCGCCGTCGATCAGGCGCTGGCCCAGTTGCGCCACCTTGCCGCCCACCGAGGCCTGCACGGTGTAGCTGAGCAGATGGCCCTCGGCATTGGGCGCGAGCAGCACCTCGGCCCTTCCCTTGCCAAAGCCGGCCGGCCCGCCTTGCCCCTCGAACGAGATGGTGTAGCTCTCGGGCGCCTTGATGTCGCTCAGCGCGATCTTGCCGGTGAATTTGGCCGCCACCGGCCCGATCTTGACCGCCATGCCTATCGCATACTGGTTCTCGCCAGTGGCCTCAACCCGGTCGCAACCCGGGATGCAGGTTTTGAGTACCTCGGGGTTGTTGAGTGCATCCCAGGCCTGTTGCTGGGTGATGGCGAGTTGGCGGCTGCCTTGCATGTCCATGGGGGTGCGGTCCTTGTCTGATGGGATTTGGCTGTATTTTCGTGCAGCGGGGGCTCAGCGTTTCATCAGTGCAGCCAGGCTGGCCGCCAGGTCATCCAGCCGGCTGAGGTTGTGCACCGCCACCATGCCATGCGTCTCTTTATGCAGCACGGCCGCACCCTGGGCCAGTGGCGCATAGCCCTCAAAGCGCAGCAGGGGGTTGAGCCATAACAAGCGCCGGCTGCGCCGGCGCAGCCAGCCCAGCTCCTGCGCCAGTTGCGCCGGCTCACCGGTGTCGAGGCCATCGGTGATCAGCAGCACCAGGGTGCGCCGCCCCACCAAACGGCGGGCATGCTGCTGGCGCAGCGCGACCAGCGATTCACCGAGCTGGGTGCCGCCCGCAAAATCTTCAATCAACACGCTGGCCTGGGCCAGCATGGCGTCGGTATCGGCCAGGCGAAAGGCTGGCGCCAGGTCGGTCAGCTGGGTGCCGAAGGCGAACACATCACGGCGCGGGTGGCGGCGGGTGGCGGCGTGCAAAAAGGCCAGCAGCAGCCGCGAGTAGCGCTCCATCGAGCCCGACACATCCACCAGCACCAGCAGCGGCAGCGGCTGGCGGCAGCGCTGGCGCCGCGGCAAGGCCATGGGCTCGCCGCCGGTGCGCACTGCCGAGCGCATCACGCCGGCCCAATGCAATTGGCTGCCGCGCTCGCCCGGCCGGGTGCGGCGTGAGTCAAATTCGGGCAGTGGCAGCCGGATGTCTCGGGCCAGGCGCTCCACCAGCCGGTATTCGGCAGCCGACAAGGCATTGAAGTCGGCGTGCTTGAGGCGCTGCTGGTCGCTGGCCGTCATGGCGGCGTCAAAGTCGACCTTCTGGTCTTCCTGCTTGGGCTGGACCTGCTGGCCAAAGGCCTTTTGAGGCGTCAGGGCCTCGCGCACCCGTGGGCGCCGCTTGCTGGGCTCGGCCTTGCCCTCGGCGCTCGGCAGCAGTTGTGCCAGCAGCTTGTGCGCCAGGTTGGGGTTGCGAAAAAAGGCTTCGAACAGCTCGCGAAACACCTCCCGGTCCTGCTCGCGGCTGACCAGCACCGCCTCCATCGCAGCCGCCAAGTCCGCCCGGTCGTCCAGACCGACCGCCAGCGCGGCATCAAACGCCAGTGCAATGCGCGAGCTGTCAACCCGCACCCCAGCGCGGCGCAGGGTACGGCCAAAGGCGGCTAGATTGGCCGCCAGTTTGCCGGTGCGCGCGTCGCCGAGTTGCATGAGTTTCAGCCCCGCGCGCCAGGCTCGGGGCGCAGCAGGTCCTGCGCCATGTCCTTGGTCAGGGCCGCCACGTCTTCGCGTTGCTTGAACAAAATGCCCGCCGTGTCTAACATCAGCTCGGGGTCCAGCACCAGGGTGTCGAGAGCGATCAGGGCCTTGGCCCACTCCACGCTTTCGGCAATACCGGGCGCGCGCTGGAAGGCGCTGGCAAAGGGCTGACTGCGCAGGCGCATGACCACCTGGGCCACCTGGGCCGACAGGTCGTCCGAGGCCTGCGGCACCTGCGCCCGCACGATGGCCAGCTCGCGGTCGCGCTCGGGGTAATCAAGCCAGTGGTAGAGGCAGCGACGCTTGACCGCGTCGTTCAACTCACGGGTGCGGTTGCTGGTGAGGATGGTCACCGGGCTCACCTGGGCCCGCAGCGTGCCGAGTTCGGGAATACTGACCTGGTACTCGCCCAGGTACTCCAGCAAAAAGGCCTCAAAGGGCTCGTCAGCCCGATCCACCTCGTCGATCAGCAGCACGGCGCCAGGCGCCGGGGTTTGCAGCGCCTGCAGCAGCGGCCGGCTGATCAGGTAGCGCGGTTGGTAGACCTCGCGCTCGACCTGGGCCACATCGGCCTCGCGGCCCTGCGCGGCACGCATGTGCAGCAACTGGGCGGCGTAGTTCCATTCGTACAGGGCTTCGCGCTGCTCCAGCCCGTCGTAGCACTGCAGGCGCAGCAACTCCCGGCCCAGCACCGTGGCGAGTGCCTTGGCGAGTTCGGTCTTGCCGACCCCGGGCTCACCTTCGAGCAAGAGCGGGCGCTGCAGCTTGAGCGCCAAAAAAACAGCCGTGGCCAGCCGGCGGTCGGCGTAGTAGCCGGCCGCCTCAAGGGCAGTCACCAGGGCATCAATACTGGAAAAATTGGACATCTCAGGTACACAAAAAAGCCCCGCGTCGGACAACACGGGGCTTGGCAGGACGCGCTCGGTCAGCCGAGCAGTTTAGCCACGGCGCGCTGGGTCTGCACGCTGATCAGGTTGGCCCGGTAGGCGGCCGAGGCATGGATGTCGGCATTGAGCTCGGAGGCGTCAATCGCCACCCCAGCGGCTGAGGCCACGGTGAAGCTTCTGTTCAGAGCGGCTTCCAGGCCGCTGTGGCGGAACACGCCCTGGCCGGCACCGGTAATTGCCACCCGCACACCGGCATCGGTTTGCGCCACAAACACGCCCACCAGCGCAAAGCGCGAGGCCGGCTGCACAAACTTCATATAAACCGCCCGCTTAGGGATAGGGAAGCTGACCGCGGTGATCAGCTCGCCCTCGGCCAGCGCGGTGCTGAACATGCCCAGGAAGAAGTCGTCAGCTGCAATTTTGCGTGAGGTGGTGTGCACCGTGGCGCCGAGCCCGAGCAGGGCGCTGGGGTAGCAGGCGGCCGGGTCGTTGTTGGCCACCGAGCCGCCCAAGGTGCCCATGGCGCGCACCTGGCGGTCGCCAATATGGTCAGCCAAGTCGGCCAGGCCGGGGATCAGGGCTTTCACGTCGGCGTGGTTGGCGACATCCATGTGACGCGTCATGGCGCCAATCACAAGGGCATTGCCATCTCGGCAAATGCCGCTGAGCTCCTTGACGCCGGCCAGATCGGCCAGTTGGCCGGGCTGGGAGAGGCGCAGCTTCATGGCAGCAAGCAGGGTTTGCCCGCCGGCCAGTACTTTGGCGCCATTGGCCGCGAGTTGGGTGGCGGCAGCCAGGGTGCTGGGCCGCTCCAGGGTGAATGGGTACATGGTGTGTGCTCCTGTGTCTTGCTCGGTTGTTGTGTTTATTTGGCCGCCTGGATGGCTTCCCAGACCCGGCTGGCCGAAGCCGGCATGTCCAGATCAGTCACCCCCACGCTCTTGAGCGCGTCCAGCACCGCGTTGATGACCGCCGGCGGCGAGCCGATGGCGCCGGCCTCGCCGCAGCCCTTGGTGCCCAGCGGATTGTGGGTGCAGGGCGTGCAGATGGTGTCGATCTTGAAGTCGGGGAAATCGTCGGCACGCGGCATGGCGTAATCCATGAACGAGCCGCTCAGCAGCTGGCCGGTCTCGCTGTCATAAACGCAGTTTTCAATCAGCGCCTGACCGATGCCCTGCACCAAGCCGCCGTGCACCTGGCCTTCGACAATCATCGGGTTGATGATGGTGCCGAAATCATCCACTGCGGTGAAACTGGCAAGTCGGGTGGTGCCAGTAGCGGGGTCGATTTCAACCTCGCAAATGTAGGTGCCCGCCGGGAAGGTGAAGTTGGTTGGGTCGTAGAACGCGGTCTCGTTGAGGCCCGGCTCCAACTTGTCGAGCGGGTAGTTGTGCGGCACGTAGGCGGTGAGCGCCACCTGCCCGAAGGTAACCTTTTTGTCGGTGCCCTTGATGGTGAATTCGCCGTTGGCGAAATCAACGTCGGCGTCGCTGGCCTCCATCAGGTGAGCGGCGATCTTCTTGGCCTTGGTCTCGATCTTGTCGAGCGCCTTCATGATGGCTGCACCGCCAACCGAGATCGAACGTGAGCCATAAGTGCCCATGCCAAACGGCACGCGTCCGGTGTCGCCGTGCACCACATCAACCGCATCCACAGCGATACCCAGGCGAGCCGCCACCACCTGGGCAAAGGTGGTTTCATGCCCTTGGCCGTGGCTGTGCGAGCCGGTGAACACGGTCACGCTGCCGGTTGGGTGTACCCGGATTTCGCCGCACTCAAACAGCCCGGCGCGCGCGCCCAGGGCGCCAGCGATGTTGCTGGGCGCAATGCCGCAGGCCTCGATGTAGCTGGAATAACCAATGCCGCGCAGCAGGCCTTTGGCAGCACTGGCAGATTTGCGCATCGCGAAACCGGCCACATCGGCCAGTGCCTCAGCCTTGTCCATGCAGCCGCGGTAGTCGCCCACGTCGTACTGCAGCGCCACGGGTGTCTGGTAGGGCCAACTGTTGATGAAATTGCGTTTGCGGATTTCGTCTTGCGACAGACCCAGCTCCCAGCCGCAGCGGGTCACCAGTCGCTCGAGCAGGTAGGTGGCCTCAGGCCGGCCGGCACCGCGGTAGGCATCCACCGGCACCGTGTTGGTGAACCAGGCATCGACCTCGACGTAGATCTGCGGGCAGGTGTACTGGCCGGCCAGCAGCGTGGCGTACAAAATAGTGGGCACGGCGGTGGAGAAGGTGGACAGGTAAGCGCCCAGGTTGGCGTCGGTATGCACCCGCATCGCCAGGAACTTGCCATTGGCATCCATCGCCATCTCGGCGTGGCTGACATGGTCGCGGCCATGGGCATCAGTCAGGAAAGACTCGGAGCGCTCGCAGGTCCACTTGATGCTGCGGTTGACCTGCTTGGCCGCCCAGGTCAGGGCCACATCCTCGGCGTACAGGTAGATCTTCGAGCCGAAGCCGCCACCCACGTCGGGCGCAATCACGCGCACCTTGTGCTCGGGCAGGCCCAACACAAAGGCGGTCATCAGCAGCCGCTCGACATGCGGGTTCTGATTGGCCACATACAGGGTGTACTCCTCGGTGGCCCGGCTGTAGCTGCCAATCGCAGCGCGCGGCTCCATGGCGTTGGGCACCAAGCGGTTATTGACCAGGTCAAGCTTGGTGATGTGGGCCGCCGTGGCAAAGGCAGCATCCACCTGCGCCTTGTCACCGAGCGCCCACTTGTAGCAATGGTTGTCCGGCGCGACCTCGTGCAGCGGCACCGCTTTGGCAGCGTCACGCACATCCACCACCGCGCTTAGCGGTTGGTAATCCACCTCCACGGCTTCGGCAGCGTTTTTGGCCTGCTCCAGGGTCTCGGCAATCACCATCGCCACCTGGTCGCCCACGTGGCGGGCACGTCCCAGCGCCAGCACCGGGTGCGGCGGCTCCTTCATGGGTGAACCGTCGGGGTTGTTGATCAACCATCCGCACGGCAGGCCACCCATCTTGCCCTCGAGGTCCTTGCCAATGAAAATTTTCACCACGCCGGGCATGGCGTTGGCACGGGTCAGGTCAATGCCCTTGATCAGCGCATGCGCATGCGGGCTGCGAACAAACACCGCATAGGTCTGGGCGGCAAACGTGATGTCGTCGGTGTACTGACCGGCCCCGGTGAGGAAGCGGTAGTCTTCCTTGCGGCGCACAGCCTCGCCAATGTGCGGCAGTTTGGAAAAATCGGATGCGCCCATGATGTGTCTCCTTTATCGGGCAGCCATGGCCGCCTGGCCCTGCTGCACGGATTTGACGATGTTCTGGTAGCCGGTGCAGCGGCAGATATTGCCCTCCAGCAAGGCGCGGATGTCGTCCGCGTTTGCCTTGGGGTAGTGCATGCAGAGATCGACCGCGCTCATCACCATGCCGGTGGTACAAAACCCGCACTGCAGCCCATGGCACTCTTTAAACGCAGCCTGCATTGGGTGCATAGTGCCGTCGGCAGCGGCCAACCCTTCGATGGTGGTGATCTCAGACCCGTCGGCCTGGGCCGCCAGCACGTTGCAGGATTTAATGGATCGCCCGTCCATGATCACGGTACAGGCGCCGCACTGTGCGGTGTCGCAGCCGACATGGGTGCCGGTGAGCTTGAGCTGCTCACGCAACACCTGCACCAGCAGAGTGTTGGGCGGAACCTCGAGGGCCGCAGACTTGCCGTTAACCTTGAACTGAACATGCATGGCTGATCTCCTGAAGTAAACGTTTTAAAACTTATCTTGGTCTTGCTGCATTATTGACCCTTCCGACCAACATGGGCCTAGGGAAGACCCTTGTATCTAGCGAACTGGCAGGGCTAGGCGCAAGCCCAGCGGTGGAGCAAATTGGCCTCAAACTCCTCAGCTGGCAGCGCCTGGCTGAACAAAAAACCCTGGTAGTTACTGCAGCCGTTGTTTTGCAGAATCTCCCGGCTGACCTGGGTCTCGACGCCCTCGGCCACCACTTCCAGCCCGAGCTTGGTGGCCAGGCTGATGATGGTGCTCACCAGCACCAAATCAGCGTCGCTGTCAGACAGGGTTTGAATCAGAGAGCGGTCTATCTTGACCTGTCGCAGGGGCAAACGCCTGAGATGGGTCAAGGGTGACAGGCCGGCACCAAAGTTGTCCATGGCGATGCACACCCCAAGGTCCGCCACCTGGGCCATTTTGTGGGCCACAGCGCCAGGGTCGTTATTGAGCATTTTTTCACTGAATTCCAGCGCCAGCCGGCTGGGCTGAAATGGGTTGGCCGCCAGCAGGCCGACGAGTTCAGACAGAAAACCTTCCTGCAGGAATTGCACCAGGCTGATGTTGACCGACAGGCGTAAATTGGCCCGGCCCGGCTCCCCGGCCCACCGGACCAGTTGCTGGCAGGCGGCCTCGAGCACCCAGGCCCCGATCGGGCCAATCAAACCGGTCTCCTCGGCCACGCGCATGAAATCCTCCGGCTTGAGCAGACCCCGCTGGGGATGCTGCCAGCGCAGCAGCATCTCCGCTCCCAGCAATTGGCCGGACAGATCAACCAGCGGCAAAAGGTGCAAACGCAATTGGCCTGCACTCAGTGCCCGGCTGAGTTCGGCTTCAAACCGGGCGCGACCTGCCATGCGCTGCTCAACATCGGCTGAAAAAAAGACCACCCGGTTTCGGCCCAGTGACTTAGCTTGGTACATGGCCGAGTCGGCCCGCTGCAGCAGAGTGTCAACCGCAACACGCTCGCCGCAAAACAAAGCCACGCCAAAGCTGGCGGTCACAAAAACCTCGGTGCCCGCCACAAGAAAAGCCTTGGCCAGGGCCAAGCGACATTTCTCTGCGATGGCTCCGGCCTGCTGCGCGGCAAGGCCAGGGTCCTGGCTCAGCCGCTCGAGCACCAGCACCAACTCGTCGCCGCCCTGCCTTGCCACGGTGTCGCCAAGCCGGACGCAGGCCCGCAGTGCCTGCGCCGACTGCACCAGCAAATCATCCCCCGCTGCATGGCCCAGGCTGTCGTTGATCAGCTTGAAATTGTCCAGGTCAAGAAAAACCAAGGCCCCGTGTTTGCCGGTACGCAAACTGCTGAGCAGGGCTTGCTCGATGCGGTCTTGCATCAGCCGGCGGTTTGGCAGGGCGGTCAGGTCGTCAAAAAAAGCCAAGTGATGGGCCCGGGCTTCGGTCAGCTTGCGGCCCGAGACATTGCGCAAAAAGACCACCAGGTAGCGCTCCGCGACACGGGTGGCGGTGATCTCCAGGTCAATCCAGTCGCCATCCCGGTGCTGGTGTCTGGTTTCAAAACTTTCAGTGCCGCTGGCCAAAATGCGTTTGATCTGGGCTCGAACCTGCTCGGCACTCGCCACCGCCTCGAAGTCAGCAATGTTCTTGGCCAAGATTTCAGCCCGGGTGTAGCCCACCATGCGGCAATAGTTTTGGTTAATGTCAAGAAAGCGGCCATTGCGGTCCAGAATCCAGTAGCCATCCCTGCCGCTGCTGAGGGCTGTCTCAGCGATGTCCAGGCGTAGCAGCAGGCGCAACAGGTAGGCCCAGCCGGCCATCGCCGACAGAGAGACGGCCCCCAACATGCACACCAGCGCCACCACCGGGCCTGCACCGGTTTCGATTGAACCCTTTTCCAGCGCTGCCACGCCAAGCGCCGCCAGGCCGTACAGGCTGGCCAATGCCAGCAGCGGGATTGCGGCAGTCTGCATCAGCAGGGCCCGGGTATTGACCTTTACCCACGGTGCCAAAGGCGTCATGTGCGTTTATTCAATCAGTTGCATCAACTCGGCCGCTGTTGGAAAACAAGGGGCTGTTTCATACGGCCAAATTGTCTACCGGGCCCAAACACTGATTTGTAAAAAAAATTTACTTCCTGTCAGCCGATCTGGGGCATCGGTCTGCGCCTACCGCGCCGCGTTCGGGAAGAACAGCTGCTCACCCCCGAGCTGAAAGCTCGCCAGCGCCGCCTGGCCGGCTGCTGAGAGCACCCAATCAACAAATTTTTGTCCGTCTGCGGCCTTCACATGGGGGTGTTTGGCCGGGTTGACCAGCAGCACACCGTACTGGTTGAACAGGCGGCTGTCGCCCTGCACCAGCACAGCCAGATCACCGCGGTTCTTGAAACTCAGCCAGGTGCCGCGGTCGGCCAGCAGGTAAGCGCCACTGCCAGCGGCAATGTTGAGGGCCGGGCCCATGCCACAACCGCATTCCCGGTAGGCGCTACCCCGCGCATCGGCCAGGCCAGCCATTTTCCAGAAGCGCAGCTCCGCTGCATGGGTGCCACTTTTGTCCCCCCGGGAAACAAAGCCGCTCTTGGTGCTCGAAATTTTTTGCAGGGCCAGCAGGATGTCACTGCCACGCACCCGCGCCGGGTCAGCGGCCGGGCCGATCAACACGAAGTCGTTGTACATCACGGCATAGCGCTTGACCGCAAAGCCTTCAGCCACTATTTTTTCTTCAGCTGCCTGGTCATGCACAAACAACACATCGGCGTCACCGCGGCGCCCCATGTCCAGCGCCTGACCAGTGCCCACTGCCACCACCTTCACATCCAAGCCACTGATTTTTTTGAATTCAGGCAGCAAGTGGGCAAACAGACCCGACTGCTCGGTCGACGTGGTGGAGGCCATGACGATGCTCTGAGCCTGTGCCAGCAGCGGCGCTACGCAGAAAAAAACTGCCAGACAGCGGGTAAACACGCGCCGGGCTCGGGTGGAACCCAAACTCATACCAACTCTCCTTTGGCAAACAACAAAGCTTCGGGGTATTTCTCGGCAAGCAGGGGGCCGGAAAAAAAATCTGCCACGGGCAGATCTGCCAAAACACAGCCCCGCTCGAGGTAAATCACCCGTGTTGCGAGGCGCTTGACCTGGCCGAGGTTGTGGCTGGCAAACACCAGGGTGACATCTGGCGACTCAGCCGCCAGGCCGGCAATCATGGCCTCGAGTTCCCGCTTGGCATGCGGATCCAGGCTGGCGGTGGGCTCATCGAGCAAAAGCAACTGGGGCGACAGCGCCCAGGCGCGCGCCAGGGCTACGCGTTGCTGTTGCCCACCGGAGAGCTGGCGGGCCGGACGACGGGCCAGATCGGCCAGTCCCAGGCGCTGCAGCGCTTGCAAGGTCAGGCTGCGGGCCTGTTTCAAGCTGTGCCCAGCCAACCAGAGCCCCAGGGCAACATTGGCCTGTACCGACAGGCGCAAAGGGTGCGCGCGCTGAAACAGCATGGCCTGGCGCAACGCAGGGTTGCCCAGCAAAGCCCCATCGCTTGGGGGTATGAGGCCGTGCAAGACCCGCAGCAGCGTACTTTTTCCGCAGCCGTTGGCGCCCACCAGAGCCACCCGCTCCCCCGGCAGCAGCGCCAGGCTGACCTGGTGCAGGGCTCGCACACCGGCCAAGCGGTGGCCAAAGAAAACCGACACTTGGGCAAGTTGGAGCAGGGCTTTCATGTTGTCAGCTCAAGGCTTGTTGTCGTGCCCCGGCGAGGCCTTCTGAACTTTCCCGCCAGCGCTTGAGCAGGCCGACACACAAATTGAGCAACAGCACCACCAGCAACAAAATCAGGCCCAAGCCAAGGGCCAGGGGCAGGTCGCCCTTGGAGGTCTCCAAGGCAATGGCCGTGGTCATGACCCGGGTGAACCCGTCCATGTTGCCGCCCACAATCATCACCGCCCCAACCTCGGAGATGGCTCGCCCAAATGCCGCAATGACCACGGTCAGCAGGGCGTAGCGCTCGTCCCAGGCCAACAACAGGCTGCGCAGCAGCGACCGGGCACCCAGCGAGCGCAGTTGCTCGCCATGCTGAGACTCGGCATCCGCCACCACCTGACGGGTCAGGGCACTGACCACCGGCAACACCAGCAGGGCTTGCGCCAGCACCATGGCCTGAAACGAATACAGCCAACCCAGAAAACCCAGGGGCCCGGAGCGCGACAACAAAAGATAGACCACCAGCCCAAGCACCACTGAGGGCAGCGCCAAAAAAGTGTTCAGCAGCGTGAGCAGGGCCGGTCGGCCCGGGAACCGGACCACACCGAGCCACGCGCCAAACGGCAGGCCCAGCACCACGGCGATCAGACAGGCACTGCCGCTGACCGCCAGCGAGCGTCCAACAATAGCCCACAGGGCGGGGTCATTGCTGGCGATAAGTTGCAGCGCTGCTGCGGCGCTGTCGGTAAATGCGGCCATGAGTTGGGTTATCGTAGCCCTTGACTCTTTGTTTGGCGATATGAACCACCGTGCATAGGCTGCAGCTCCACTACTCTTTGTCGCGTCAAAGCAGCCCAGCCATGGTGCGCAATCCACTGATTGACCTGCTGCAAGCAGTGGCTACTCAGGGGTCAATCTCGGGCGGTGCGCGGGCACTGGGGCTGTCTTACCGCCATGTCTGGGGCCACCTTAAACGCTGGGAAAACGAGCTTGGCAAGGAGTTGGTGGTGTGGGAGAAGGGGCAGGCCGCCCAGCTGAGCGAGTTCGGCGCCAAGCTGATGTGGGCAGAGCGCCAAGCACAGTCCCGCTTGGCGCCACACATCGAGGGCTTGCGCGCCGAACTCGAACGCAGCTTTGCTGTGGCCTTTGATGACTCGGCCCATGTTGTCACGCTGTATGCCAGCCATGACGAGGCACTCAGCAGCCTGCGCGAGCACGCACTTCGGCTGCAGCCGGGGCAACTCCACCTTGACATTCGCTTTGCTGGCAGCGTCGACGCGATCCGGGCGCTCAACGAGGGCCGCTGCGTGATGGCCGGTTTTCACACCCTCCAAGACACCAGCGCCAACTCACTGTCTCAGCGTACCTACCAGGCTCTGCTGCAGCCTGGGCGGCACAAGATCATCGGCTTTGCCGCACGCACCCAAGGCCTGATGGTCGTGCCTGGCAACCCGCTGGGGCTGCGCAGCCTGGCTGACCTGGCTCGCACCCAGGCCGGCTTCGTCAACCGGGCCCTGGGCAGCGGCACACGCTTGGTGCTTGACGAATTGCTGGCCAAGGCCGGGGTGGCTGCGGCCAAGATCAACGGCTATGCGCGCACCGAGCCTTCCCATGCGGCGGTGGCCCATGCAGTGGCGGCCGGGCAGGCTCAAGCGGCGCTGGGCATTGCTGTGGCGGCGCAAAGCGCCGGGCTGGATTTTGTGCCTCTGGCGCAGGAGCGCTACCACCTGGTGTGCCTGAAGTCGGCCTTGGCGCAGCCCGGCACACTGGCCCTGTTGGATGTGTTGCGCTCCAGCGCCTGGCACGCCGAGCTCTGCCAGGTTGCCGGTTATGCGCCCCAGCAAAGCGGTCAGGTGCTGTCGATGCGGCAGGTCTTGCCCTGGTGGAACTTCGCCCGTGCCAAGCCCCGACGCCTGGACAAAGCGCCCACGCAGCACCCCCGCCAGCGGCAGTTCAAGAAAGCATAATGTCGCCCTGGCAAAGGCGCCGCGCTGGATGGCGCTGGTGTGCCACCCCTTCCCCGACAGGACAACATCGATGACATTCCCTTTTTCAGCCATCGTGGGCCAAGACGAGATGAAGCTGGCGATGCTGGTTTGCGCCGTTGACTCGAGCATTGGCGGCGTGCTGGTCTTTGGTGATCGCGGCACCGGCAAGTCGACTGCAGTGCGGGCGCTGGCCGCGCTTCTACCCAAAATGCGGGCCGTGGTGGGCTGCCGCTATGCCTGTGATCCGGCCAAGGACGGCAGCGGCTGCGAGAGCTGCGCGGGTTTGCGCAGTGGGTCGGGCGGGCCGCTGCGCAGCCACCTCGTACCAGTGCCTGTTGTTGATTTGCCGCTGGGGGCCACCGAAGATCGGGTGGTCGGCGCCCTGGATCTGGAGCGCGCCCTGACGCAGGGCGTCAAGGCTTTCGAGCCTGGCCTGCTGGCTCGCGCCAACCGTGGCTTTCTGTATATCGATGAGGTGAACCTGCTCGAAGATCACCTGGTCGACCTGCTGATCGATGTGGCCGCCTCAGGCGAAAACGTGGTCGAGCGCGAGGGTCTGAGCGTGCGCCACCCGGCCCGCTTTGTGCTCGTGGGCAGTGGCAACCCAGAAGAAGGCGAGTTGCGGCCACAGTTGCTCGACCGTTTTGGTTTGTCGGTCGAAGTCCGGACCCCGGAGGATCTCGCCGCCAGGGTGGAGGTGGTGCGCCGGCGTGATGCCTACGAGCAGGACCCCGCCGGCTTTGTCTTGCAATGGCAACGCGAAGAAAACCGCACCCGCAAACGCATTGTTTTGGGCCGCTCCCGGCTGAGCAAGGTCGAGGTGCCGCAACCCGCGCGGGAGCGTGCCTCGCAGCTCTGCATGGCCCTGGGTACGGACGGCCTGCGTGGCGATTTGACCCTGATGCGCACCGCCCGGGCGCTGGCAGCCCTGCAGGGCGACACCTGCGTTGCTGATCCCCATTTGCGGCAGGCGGCAGCGCCGTCCTTGCGGCACCGCTTGCGCCGTAACCCGCTGGACGATGCAGGCTCAACCGTGCGCGTGCAACGCGCCCTCACGGAGCTTATGGGCAGCGCATGAACCCAGCCCAGGCAGCGCCGGCGGAGCCGAGCGAGGACGCCGCGCTGGTGGCTGCGCTGTTTGCAGTCGACCCAGCCGGCCTGGGCGGTGTGGCCCTGCGTGCCAGCGCCGACCAGGGGCGCGACCAGTGGCTGGCGCTGGTCAAAGCGCTGCTGCCGGCGGGCGTGCCCCTGCGGCGCATACCGCTGCATATCAGCGACAGCGCTTTGCTCGGGGGCTTGGACTTGGCCGCCACGCTGCAAGCCGGCCGGCCAGTCTCGCAGCGCGGCGTGTTGGCGCAGGCTGACGGTGGTGTCGTCCTGCTGGCTATGGCCGAGCGTCTCAGCGCTGCCACAGCGGCGCGTCTGGCCGCTGTGCTGGACTGCGGCGAGGTGCTGCTCGAGCGCGATGGCCTAGCCCTGCGCCAGCCGGCCCAGCTGGGCATGGTGGCCCTGGACGAAGGCCAGGAGGACGAGGAGCAACTGCCCGCAGCCCTGCTTGACCGGCTGGCTTTTCATCTGCACTTGCAGTCAGGCATCCCGGATTCCAGCATCTACTGGAGCCGCGCGGACATCGAGGCCGCCCGCTCGCGCCTGCCCAACACCGGGATTGATGCGCAGATTGTCCAGGCCCTGTGCGCCACGGCGCAGGCGCTGGGCGTGGCCTCTTTGCGCGCGCCGCTGTTGGCACTGCGAGTTGCCCGCGCTGCCGCCGCCCTGGTCGGCGAGGCTACTGCCAGCGCCGACCATGCAACTCTAGCGGCCAGGCTGGTTCTGGCACCCCGCGCCACCCGTTTGCCGCCCCAGCCCGACACCCAGCCAGAGGATGCCGACGACAGCGCCCAAGCTCCCGACGACGTCCCCGAACCCGAGCCACCCCAAGACGCCTCGCCCGAGCCAGAGGCCGGCTCCGAGGGCTACCAGGCCTTGGCCGAAACTGTGCTTGCGGCCACCCAGGCTGCGGTTCCTGCCGGTCTGCTGGCCGCACTTCAGGTCGGCCAGGCCAGCCGGGCTCGAGCGCAGACCGCAGGGCGTGCGGGCGCCGTGCGTAAAAACCAGAATCGCGGGCGCCCTATCGGCGCGCGCCGGGGCGAGCCGCGCCAGGGTGCCCGGCTCAATGTGCTTGAAACCCTGCGCGCAGCTGCGCCCTGGCAGACGCTGCGCAGGCGCACCAGGGCCGAACCCAGTGCTGCCCAGCCAGCGCTGGTAGGCGGCCCGCGCATTGAGGTGCGGCGAGACGATTTTCATGTGACCAAGTTCAAACAAAATAGCCAGACCACCACGATTTTTGTGGTCGATGCATCCGGCTCGTCGGCACTGAACCGATTGGCCGAGGCCAAGGGTGCAGTCGAGTTGTTGTTGGCCGACTGTTATGTGCGCCGCGACCAGGTCGCGGTGATTGCTTTTCGCGACAAGCAGGCCGAGTTGCTGCTCTCGCCCACACGCTCGCTGGCACGGGCCAAACGCAGTCTGGCCGGCCTGCCCGGGGGGGGCGGCACGCCGCTGGCCAGCGGTCTGGACGCGGCACTGACTTTGGCAAAGCAGGTGCAGCGGCGCGGCGACACGCCGGTCATCGTGCTGCTGACGGATGGCCGGGGCAATATCGCGCGCAGTGGCGCGCCGGGGCGGGTTCAGGCCAATGCCGACGCCATCGAGGCGGCCCGGCAAATCAAAAGCGCCGGCCTGACTGCCCTGCTGCTCGACACCTCGCCTCAGGCCCAGGCCATGGCCCAAGCCCTGGCCCAGGCCATGGGTGCCCACTACCTGCCACTGCCCTACGCCGGGGCTCGGCAGCTGTCGCAGGCCGTAAAGGCGGCCACCGGGACCAGTCAGCATGGGCACTGAGCCCCTGCTGTGGGAGCGGGACGGCAGCGACTGGCCGCACCGTCAGTTCAGCGAGTTCAAAGTGGCGGGCGGTCTGCGCTGGCACCTGCAGCGCTTTGCCTGCCAGGGCCTGCCAGGCGCTGCCAAGCCGCCTGTGGTGCTGCTGATTCACGGCACCGGTTCGGCCACCCACACCTGGCGCGGCTTGGCGCCTTTGCTCGCGCAACACGCCGAGGTGCTCAGTATGGACCTGCCCGGCCACGGCTTTAGCGCGCTGCCACCGGGCGCCCCGCCCGGGAAATGGCTCTCGCTCAATGGCATGGCGCAGGCCCTGGGCGCCCTGCTGCTGCTGCTTGAGCGCGCACCGACGCTGGTGATTGGCCACTCGGCTGGCGCTGCGATTGCGCTGCGGATGTGTCTGGACGGCCGCATTGCACCCCACTCGGTGATCGGCATCAATGCCGCCCTGCTTCCCTTGGGCGGTCTGGCCGGACAGTTTTTTTCGCCGGTGGCCAAGTTGATGGCCGCCACGCCCTGGGTGCCGCGCTTGTTTTCCTGGCAGGCACGGGACCCAGCGGTGCTGCAGCGCCTGATCCAAGGCACCGGCTCACAACTCGATGCCACAGGCCTGGCCCTGTATGGCCGCCTGGTGCGCAACGCCGGGCATGCGGCCGGCGCCTTGGGCATGATGGCCAACTGGAATCTGCAGGGTCTGGCCACTGACCTGCACCGGCTGCGCACACCGCTGAGCCTGGTGGTGGGCAGCGCTGACCGGACCGTCTCGCCGGCCCAGGCCGGACGGGTCATGGCCAGTCTGCCTGCCGCGATGCAGCGCCGCTTGCACAGCCTCCAGGGGCTGGGGCATCTGGCCCATGAGGAGCGCCCCGACCTGGTGTGCGCGCTGGCCTTGGCCGAGCTGCTTGAGCCTCAGGGCTGAACGCTGTTGATGACCAGGCGCAACCCCGGGGCGCCGGGTTTGACCGGCCCCAATTCGCCAGTCAGGTCGCCCGCTTGCGGCATGGCGTTACCCGAGCGCGACACCCGCGCCACCAGCATCACCTGCCCGACGCTCGAGAGCTTGAGCTCTTGGGACATGGCGCTGCTGTCGTCGAGCGTGAATGCGCGGGGCAACTCACTGGCCTTGAATTTGAGGATGGCCAGGGGCATGCGCGAGCCCTGCACCGCACGGGCGAACACAAACACGGTGTCGCTGGCTGCCAGTTGCGCCGCCAGCGCCGGCGCCAAGCTGACCGTGCCGCTAATGGCCAAGGCCGGGGCTGCCGGCGCGCTCGCGGCAGGCCGGGAGCCCTGGGGGGCTGCGGCCAGCAACTGCGCACGCGCTACATCCAGGCTACTCGCCAGCCCGGCAGCGAACTCGCTGTCAGGCGGCGCCAAGGCCTGCGCGCGGGACCAGAAAACCACCGCTGCGCCCGGGTCTTGCCGCTGCAGCGCGGCGGTCCCGGCCAGCGCCAGGGCTTTGAGGTTTTTCGGGTCAATCGCCAACGCCCGCTCGATCAGGCGGGTGGGCTCACCGGCAGCACTTTGGCCCTGCACCATGGCCAGCACATCGGCATGGTCAGCCAGCAATTGGGCATTGCGCGGCGCGAGTTCACCGGCCCGGATATAGGCCCGGTTGGACTCCTCAAAACGCTGCAAAGAGGCATAGGCGCGAGCCAGCATCTCCCAGGCCTGGGGGTCGGGCGGCTGCCCGCTTGGCTGCTCGTCAAGCCGCTTGGCAAGTTGCGCCACCATGGCCTCAACCTGGGCCTGGGTGGGCTCAGCCGCCACGCCTGCCTGCAGTTCTGGCGCCAGAACCGCCTGCGGCTGACCCAACCAGCTGTACAAGGCCAGCGCCAGCAGCGGCAGCGCCAGGCCCAACAACAGGGCGCTGAGGCGCCCCCCTCCGGTGCGGCTCGGCGGGGCGGTTGCCGGAGCTGCCTCGTCAAGCACCCGCTGCTCGAGCTCACTGCTGGCCAGCGCATACTGGGCCGGCCCGATCGCGCCACTGCCGAGCTGTTCGTCAAGTTGTGCCTTTTGCTCGCGCAGCAGGGCCAGGTTGGGCTCAGGGGCGAGCGAGCCGGCTTGGGTCGGGGCCGGCCGGGGGCTGCGCAACAGTGCCGGCAGCAGCATGGCCAGCGCCAGCAACAGCAGGGCCAGACCCAGCAGCCCGAGCAGGGTCATGGCGGACCACCTGTCTGGTCTAGCAACTGGCGCGCGCGCAGGCGTTGTGCCGGGTCAAGCTGGCGCTCTGTAGCCTGCTGGCGATGCCGGCGGATATTGACCATCAAAACCCCCGCCGCCAGCAGGAGCAGGGCAAAGGGGCCCACCCACAACAACACCGTACTGGCTTTGAGGGGCGGGCGGTAGAGTACGAAATCGCCATAGCGCGCCACCATGAAATCGAGAATCTGCTGGCTGCTCTGCCCCTGCGAAAGCTTCTGTCGAATCTGCCCTCGAAGGTCGACTGCGAGGTCGGCATGCGAAGCGGCGATGGTCTCGTTTTGACACACCAGGCAGCGCAACTCTTCGGCAATCACCATCACCCGGGCTTCCAGCGCCGGGTCACTGGCCATCGGCTTGGCCTCGCCGGCCCCGGCGGACAAGGGCAAGCCCAGCGCCAAGACGAGCAGCAAGGCGCCGCCCAGCAAGCCCAGGCAGCCGGTCTTAGGCACCGAGTTTTCCGACCAGGGGCAAGATGGTGTCACGCAACACCTCCGGGGTCAGCGGCCCGATGTGCTTGAAGCGAATCACGCCGGCACGATCAATCACAAAGGTTTCTGGCACGCCATAGACACCCAGTTCAATGCCGGCCAGGCCGTCGCTGTCTTGCAAGGACTGCTGGTAGGGGTTGCCAAATTTTTCCAGCCAAGCCAGCGCATCCGGGCGCTTGTCTTTGTAATTGAGGCCATACACCGGCACCAGGCCGGCACGGGCGAAGTCCACCAGAACCGGGTGTTCAAGCCGGCAAGCCACGCACCAGGAGGCCCAGACATTGAGCAGCCAGACCTTGCCGAGCAGATCTTTGGGCGCCAACTGCTGGGCCGGGTCGGCCAGCGTGGGCAGGCGGAACTCTGGGGTCGGGCGGTTCACCAGTGGCGAGGGCACCTCGCGCGGGTTGAGCCGCAAACCGACTGCCAAAAAGCCCACCAACACCAGAAAAGCCAGCAGTGGCAACAAATACCTTTTCACGGCACCTGGCCCCGGCCAACCAGCAGCGGCAATTCGCCCGGCGCAGCAGCCTCGCCGGCTCGGGCCACAGCGGGCTTGGTGGCAGCCACTCGCCTGGCCCGGTAGCGCCTGTCCATCACCGCCAGCAAACCACCCAGGGCCATCAGCACACAGCCGCCCCAGATCCAGTTGACCAGGGGTTTGTGGTGCAGTCGCACGCTCCAGGCCGTCGGGCCGACCGGCTCGCCGAGGGCCACATACAGATCACGCCGCAGCCCGCGGTCAATGGCCACTTCGGTCATGGCCATGCGGCTGACCTGGTACAGACGGCGCTCGGGCTCGAGCCGGCCCAGATCCTGGCCGTCGATAGACACCGCCACCGTGGCGCGCAGGGCGGTGTAATTGGGCCCGGTGACCGGGTTGACCGCCTTGAGCTCAAAGCTGTAGCCGCCCACCTGCGCCACATCGCCGGGCTCCATGCGCACATCACTCTCGCTGGAAAAGCCGCTCACCACAGTGACGCCGACAATGAACACCGAGACGCCAAAATGGGCCAGCAGCATGCCGTAGTAGCTGCCCGGTTGCGCCGCCAAGCGGGCAGCCCAGCCGGGTGCCGGATGCTCACGCAGCCGGCTGAGCAGGTTCAGCAAAGCGGTGCTCGCAACCCACGCCCCGAGCAGCAAACCGAGCCCGATCATGGGCGTCCAATGGCCCAGAAAAAAAGGTGCTATCAGGGCGCTGAGCAGGCTGACCGCCGCCGCCCAGCGCAGGCGCCGGGCTAAGTCGATGGCGCTGGCCTCGCGCCAACGCGTCAACGGACCGACCCCCATCAAAAACAGGGCGGGCGCAATGAGCGGGACAAAAACAGCCGAAAAATAAGGCGGCCCAACCGACAGTTTGCCCATGCCCAGCGCATCAATAACCAGGGGATAAAGCGTGCCCAAAAGCACCGCGGCAGCCGCCACCACCAGCAGCACATTGTTGGCCAGCAACATCGATTCACGCGACACCGACGCAAAACTGCCCCCCAGGCCCACCCGGGGCGCACGCCAGGCAAACAGCGCCAGCGAGCCGCCAACCACCGCGGACAGAAAGCCCAGAATGAACACGCCGCGCGCCGGGTCTGATGCAAAAGCATGGACCGAACTCAAAACCCCCGAGCGCACAATGAAAGTCCCCAACAAGGACAAAGAGAAGGCCAATATGGCCAGCAAGGCGGTCCACATTTTGAAACCGCCGCGCTTCTCAGTGACTGCCAGCGAGTGGATCAAGGCAGTGCCGACCAGCCAGGGCATGAAGGAGGCGTTTTCGACCGGGTCCCAGAACCACCAGCCGCCCCAGCCCAGTTCGTAGTAAGCCCAAAAGCTGCCCAGTGCAATCCCGGCCGTCAAAAAACACCAGGCCACGGTGGTCCAGGGCCGCGACCAGCGCGCCCATGCAGTGTCGAGCCGGCCCGCCAGCAGGGCGGCAATGGCAAACGCAAAGGCCACCACAAAGCCCACATAGCCCATGTACAGCATGGGCGGATGGATCACCATGCCGGGGTCCTGCAGCAGGGGATTGAGGTCCTGCCCGTCCGGGGCAGCGGGCAGCAGGCGCTCAAACGGGTTCGAAGTGAACAGGGTGAACAACAGGAAGCCGCAGCTGACCAGCCCCATAACCCCCAGCACCCGGGCCAACATGGTGTCATCGAGCTGGCGCGAAAAGATCGAGACGGCGAGGGTCCAACCGGCCAAAATCAAGGACCACAGCAGTATTGAGCCCTCGTGGTTGCCCCAGACTGCCGTGATCCGGTAGACCAGTGGCAGGCTGGAGTTGGAATGCCGGGCCGCCAGCAACACCGAGAAGTCATTGGCAATGAACACCTGGGTGAGGCAGGCATAGGCCAGCAACACAAACAAGAATTGCCCGCGCGCCGCAGGCCGGGCCAAAGCGGTCCAGGCACTGCGCCCGGTGTGCGCCCCAGCCAGGGGCAGAACCCCCTGAACCAGCGCCATGAGCAAGGCAATGATCAGAGAAAAATGACCCAATTCAGCAATCATGGTTTGGCCTTTTTCAGTGCTGCGGCGGCTTCCGGAGGCATGTAGTTTTCGTCGTGTTTGGCCAGTACCTGCTCGGCCCGGAAGACGCCATCGGCGTCCAGCCTTCCCTGGGCCACAACGCCCTTGCCCTCTTTGAAAAGATCTGGCAGCAGTCCGGTGTAGGTGACCGGCAGGGTCTTGGCCAGGTCGGTGACGACAAAGCGGATCGTCAGGCCCTGCGCCTCGCGTTGCAGGCTACCTTCCTGGACCAAGCCACCAATACGAAAACTACGCTCGCGTGGTGCCTCGTTGGCCAGAACCTGGGTCGGACTGAAAAAGAAAACCAGGTTGCTGTTGAAGGCATTGAGCACCAGCATGGTCGCACCGCCCAAGGCTGCCACCGCCGCAACAATGGCCAGGGCGCGCTTGTTTCTAGGTTTCATGGGCCGGATTCTCCCGCATCAGAATCGGGCCCAGCAGAAATCAGCTCAATCAGCTTACGCTGCCTGTGGGCAAGCCACAGCACTTCAATCAGCAGGGTTGCAGCACAAATGCCCAGGGAGCCCCACACGTAAAGGGCATAGCCGCCCATGTGCCAAAAATCAGACCAGTCGGCACTGCTCATGCAGACCTCGCCAGATCTTGCACCCAGGCGGTGTGAGCCTCACGCTCCAAAATGATGCTGCGTACCCGCAGCAGGGCCGCTGCGATGCAGTAGGCCCAGCAGGCCAACGCCATCACCAGCATGCCCAGCAGCATGGTGCTGGCCATGCTGGGCGACTTGGTCAAACTGACCGAGGCTCCTTGGTGCAGGGTGTTCCACCACTTCACTGAAAAATAGATGATTGGCACGTTGACTACGCCCACCAGAGCCAGCAGGCCAGCGGCCCGGTCGGCCCGGCGCGGATCGTCAATGGCGGCATGCAGCGACATGAAGCCGATATAGAGAAACAGCAGCACCAACTCTGAGGTCAGCCGCGCATCCCACACCCACCAGGCGCCCCAGGTGGGCTTGCCCCAGAGTGCGCCGGTCCAAAGGGCAAGAAAGGTCATCAGGGCGCCGGTTGGAGCGAGTGCGCAGGCCATCATTGAAGCCAGGCGCGAGTTAAACACCAGACCCATGCCGGCCCAGCCTGCCATGGCCAAATAAACCACCATCGACATCCAGGCCACTGGCACGTGCACAAAAATGATTCGGTACGCCTCCCCCTGTTGCGCGTCGGTGGGCGCCAGCCACAAGCCGATATACAAGCCCCAGACTGCAAGCAGGCTTGCCAGCATGAAGCACCAGGGCAGCAACTGCCCCGCCAATTGATAAAAACGCTGTGGGGCAGCAAAATAAAACCAGTTCACCGCACCGAGTTGCATACCGGGCGCCTCCTGACAAGTTTTCGGTCACAGTCGGCCATCTGGGGCACCTATTCCAAAGCAATCCTGAGCCCGGCCGCAACCACCCAAGGCGCTGCCACCAGACTCACCAACAAACCAGCACCAAGCAGCGAAAAATGGGCGGAAAACCCGAGCCCGGCCTGATACGCCTGCACTGCGCCGGCACCGAACACCAACACCGGGACTGCCAGCGGCAGCACCAACAAAGACAACAAAACACTCCCGCCCCTGAGCCCCACAGTCAAGGCCGCACCAATGGCGCCAATCAGGCTCAGCACCGGGGTGCCGAGCAGCAAAGACAAAACCAAAACACCGCAGGCATCGGCAGCCAAATCAAACTGCAGTGCCAGCAGCGGGGCGATGAGGGTCAGCATCAATCCCGAGGCAATCCAGTGGGCGCCGATTTTACCCAGCACCAAAAAAGCCAGGGGATGGGCGCCCAAAAGCAATTGCTCCAGGGTGCCGTCTTGGTGGTCGTCAGCAAAAAGCCGGCTCAGCGAGAGCATTGACGACAGCAGCGCGGCAACCCAGACCACGCCCGGCGCCATGCTGCGCAACAGACCAGGCTCTGGCCCCACACCAAGCGGAAACAAACTCACAACCATGACGAAAAACAACATCGCCGACAGGCTATCGGCGCGCCGGCGCAGGGCCAGGCGCAGATCGCGGACAAAAATGCACTGCACTGCCGCCAGCAAACCCACCGGCAGCGCCGCCGGCTGCTTGGGGTGAGCCACAGCGCTCACAGCGCTAGCACCTGCTGCTGCGCGACATCGACGGCAACGTCCTGGTGGCTGGTCAAGACCACCACGCCACCGCCATGAACGCGGGCCTTGACCAATTCAGCCAACCAGGCGGTGGCCCCGGTGTCAAGGGCATTGAAAGGCTCATCGAGCACCCACAGCGCCGCATAGTGGCCGTGCACCAGTCGTGCCAGCGCGCTGCGGCGGCGCTGCCCCTGCGACAAGCGGCGCACCGGTGTGCTGTCAAAACCACGCAAACCAGCCGCTGCCAGCGCCGCGCGCCCCTGAACAGCGCTCAGCGCCTGCCCGCCCAAGGCACTGGCAGCCTGCAGATTCTCCAAGGGTGAGAGGTCGTCCTTCAGGGCCGCCGCGTGTCCAAGATAGATCATCTGGCGGCCAAGGTCCTCCTGCAATGTCGAAATACTTTGCCCACACCAGCTCGCCCGGCCCTCGCTGGGCTCGAGCAGACCACAAATAATCCGCAGCAGGCTGGTCTTGCCAGCGCCATTGGCGCCCTGCACCCGCAGCAATTGCCCGGCCGGCACCTCGCAGCTCAGCCCCTGAAACAGGTGCCGCCCGCCGCGCATGCAGGCCAGATTTTTCAGCAGCAGCATGCCGGCATGTCTCCTGAGCTGCCTGCGGGGTGGCTGCGGCGCCACGGTTGCGTCACGGTTTGCTGGTTTGGTGTCGTCATTGCGCTTTTCTTATATCACGCCATCGCAGCAGCGCTGCGCCTGCAGGAATGCGAGCTTTACAAACAAATTTCAAAAAAATTAAAAACTCGCTTGACTTGACTGACGATGTGTCTATATTATCTGACACATGACACTGACAATCAGAATTTACACCGGCATAGTCCGCCCTTTTGATGGAGACCGCCCATGAACATCATTGCCCACATTGAGGCATCCCTTCACAGCGCAGTAGCAGCCGGCGAGATTCGGGGCTGCCCGCCGAAATTGGCTGGCGCAATTCGGCATGCAGTGTTCCCCGCTGGCGCCCGTATCCGGCCGCAGCTGTGCCTGGCGGTGGCCAAGGCCTGTGGCCTTGATGACCCCGGCCTGGCCACCGCGGCAGCCATTTCCATAGAGTTCCTACATTGCGCCTCGCTGGTCCACGATGACCTGCCCTGCTTCGACGATGCCGCAACCCGGCGTGGCCAGCCCTCGGTGCACAGCGCTTACGGCCAGAGCCTGGCCGTGCTCGCCGGTGACGCCCTGATCGTGCTGGCCTTCCAAAGCCTGGCCCGGGCGGCCCATACTTCACCGGCGCGTTTGCCCGGACTCCTTGACACCATCGCCAGCGGCGTGGGCATGCCTTTTGGCATTGTTGCCGGCCAGGCCTGGGAGTCCGAGCCAAAAGTCTCACTGACAGATTACCAGCGGGCCAAAACTGGGGCCCTGTTTGTGGCCGCCACCGCTGCCGGCGCGCAGGCCGCTGGTGCTGACCCGCTGCCCTGGCGCGCCCTCGGGGACTGGCTGGGCGAAGCCTACCAAGTAGCCGACGATATCCGCGATGTTATGGCCGACCCGCAGCTGCTGGGTAAGCCGACCGGCCAGGACATCAGCCTGGGGCGGCCGAGCTCGGCGATTGACCTAGGCCTGGCGGGGGCCATCGAACACTTTGAGTCTCTGGTGGACGCTGCCAGCAAATCCGTGCCAGACGGGCCAAGCGCCCAGGCCCTGCGCAAGTTGGTCCGCCTGGAGTCCGAGCGACTCGTCCCGCGGGCCGCTTGCGAGCAATTCAGAAAAGCCCAGACCCGCACACCGGCTACCCCCTCAAAACCGGTGACGGCCTGACACCTCCTTGCATCAACTGACCAGTCTGCAGGTCACACGCGGCGCATGAAAACACTCGATCTGGCCAAACCGGCGGCGCTGCATGAGCGGCCGCGGCCTTGGCGCGACAACTTGGACGCCTGGTTTGACCGCCTGCTGACCAGCCCCGCGGTGTACCGCTGGACGGTATCCAACCCCCTGACCCGCTGGATTACCAGGCGACGCGCCCAGCAGGTGTTTGACCTGATGGCCGGCTTTGTCCACACCCAGGTGTTGCTGGCCTGCGTACGCCTGCGCATCCTTGAGCTGGTATGTGAATCACCCCGCACGCTCGGGGAGCTGGCTGCCAAGTGCCAGGTGCCAGCCTCGGCCCTGCAGCGCCTGCTGGAGTCGGCCCGGGCGCTGCGGCTGCTTGAGTTGCGTGGGCAGGGCCGCTACGGTTTGGGGCCCTTGGGCGCCCCAGTGGCTGGCCACGCCGGCCTTCGGGCCATGATCGAACACCACGCTGTTCTCTACCAAGACATGCAAGACCCGGTGGCCCTGCTGCTGGACCAATTGCCCCAGGGCCAGATGGCCAAATACTGGCCCTATGCCGAGGCCGAGCCAGGCACAACGGGAGAGCGCCGCTGGCAGCCCGACCAAGTGAGCCGCTATTCCAACCTGATGTCCGCCTCGCAGCCCTTCGTGGTTGACGAGGTGATCGCCACCTACGCTTTCACCGACCACCGGTGCGTGCTCGATGTTGGTGGCGGTCAGGGAACTTTTGTCTGCAAGCTCGCGCGACACGCCCCGCACCTGCAACTCAAGCTGTTTGATTTGCCGCAGGTCGCGGCACTGGCGCAGGCCAGCTTCCAGCAACAAGGCCTGGCCGAGCGGGCCAGCGCGGTTGGCGGCGATTTTCTGCGTGATCCCCTGCCCGCGGGCGCTGACCTGATCACCCTGGTGCGGGTGGCACACGACCACCCCGACGAGCATGTGAAGGCCATCCTCAGGGCCATACACGCCGCGCTGCCGCTGGGCGGCACCCTGCTGCTGGCCGAGCCGATGGCACAGGCAGCAGGCGAGGCGCCTCTGGGGGATGCCTACTTTCATTTCTATTTGCTGGCTATGGGCTCAGGGCGCTTGCGCAGTGTCCAAGAGCTCACGGAGATGCTCTCGGAGGCCGGTTTTTCCAATGTTGAGCCGCTTCCCAACCCCATGCCCATGCAAACACGCATTTTGGTGGCTCGGAAATCTAAGTGTTTACCCTAGGAATGGCAATTATCCGTAATTTTTTATTGACAACCAAAAGTGTCAATGTAACTATACACTTATGCAAGCAATGGCTATTCTCTCAATGACCCCTAAACGGAGCAAAACCGAATGAGCACAGCCAGCATGGGCAGCACCAGCAGCCCTCTGAAATTCGTCGAACGCCTGCGCGAGGAGGCCGCTGCCCCCATCGATCAAGTCGCCACCACCACACCGACCAAAGAAACCCAAATCATTGCGATTTACGGCAAGGGCGGCATCGGGAAAAGTTTCACCCTCGCCAACCTGAGCTACATGATGGCGCAACAGGGCAAAAAAGTGCTGCTGATCGGCTGCGACCCGAAGAGCGATACCACCAGTCTGCTGTTTGGCGGGCGTGCCTGCCCGACCATCATCGAAACCTCGGCCAAGAAAAAATTGGCCGGCGAGGCGGTCCAAATTGGCGATGTCTGCTTCAAGCGTGATGGCGTCTACGCCATGGAACTCGGCGGCCCCGAAGTCGGGCGCGGCTGTGGCGGGCGCGGCATCATCCACGGCTTTGAGTTGCTGGAAAAACTGGGCTTCCACGACTGGGGCTTCGACTATGTGTTGCTCGATTTCCTGGGCGACGTGGTGTGCGGCGGTTTCGGCCTGCCAATTGCACGCGACATGTGCCAAAAAGTGATCGTGGTTGCCAGTAACGACCTGCAGTCTTTGTACGTGGCCAACAATGTCTGCTCAGCGGTTGAGTACTTTCGCAAACTAGGCGGCAACGTCGGTGTTGCCGGTATGGTCATCAACCGCGACGACGGCACTGGCGAGGCCGCAGCCTTTGCCGAGAAGGTTGGTATTCCGGTGCTCTCGACCATCCCCGCCAACGAGGACATTCGCCGCAAGAGCGCCAGCTACGAAATCATTGGCCGGCCGCAAAGCGTTTGGGGTCCGATGTTTGCCGAACTCGCCGCCAACGTCGGCACCTCGACGCCGGTGCGTCCGAAACCCATGACCCAAGATCAATTGCTGAGCCTGTTCTCGGCGGCATCGGTGGGTCGCAATGTGGTGCTCGAGCCGGCTACGCAGTTCGACATGTGCGGCAAGAAAGAGATCGTCAAAGAGACCCTTGAAGTCATTTACGACGAAGTCTGAGCGGCAGGTCAACCATGATCAAAACCATTCCCATCATCGAAGCCAAAATGACGCCGGCAGGGGCTGCGCCGTCACTGGGAAGCCCCAGCATCGAGGGTGACGGCATGGGTTGCCACGCTGGCGGCGAGAAGATGCTCGCAGCCGCCAAGGCCTCGGGCAAGTCAGAGGTGTTGGCGCAATACGCCAAAGACTACCCCCTTGACCCAGCCGCCGGACCCCATGACCAGCCGCAAAGTATGTGCCCGGCGTTTGGATCCTTGCGCGTGGGCCTGCGGATGCGCCGCACCTCCACTATTTTGTCGGGCTCGGCCTGTTGCGTCTATGGGCTGACCTTCACCTCGCATTTCTACGGTGCCAAACGTAGCGTGGGCTATGTGCCCTTCAACTCAGAGTCCCTGGTCACCGGCAAACTGTTTGAAGACATCCGTGAAGCCGTGCATCAGCAGGCCGACCCGGCCTTGTACGACGCCATCGTGATCATCAACCTGTGCGTGCCCACCGCCAGCGGTGTCCCGCTGCAGATACTGCCCAAAGAGATCAACGGTGTTCGCATCATTGGCATCGACGTGCCAGGCTTTGGCGTCCCCACCCATGCCGAGGCCAAGGACGTGCTGGCAGGCGCCATGCTGAAATACGCCCGCACCGAAGCCATGGCCGGGCCGGTGCAAGCGCCGCGGGGCGGGCGCTCTGACAAACCAACCATCACCCTGCTGGGTGAAATGTTCCCCGCCGATCCGGTCATCATTGGTCGCATGCTCGAGCCCATGGGCCTGGCAGCTGGCCCCACCGTACCCACACGCGAATGGCGCGAGCTGTATGGCGCTCTGGATTGCGCCGCGGTAGCCGCCATTCACCCCTTTTACACCGCATCAATCCGCGAATTTGAGACCGCCGGACGGCCTATCGTCGGCTCGGCCCCGGTGGGGCACGACGGCACAGAAGCCTGGTTGCAGGCCATCGGGCAGGCTGCCCAAGTGCCACAGGCCCGCATCGATACCGTTAAAAATGCCATGCTGCCGGTCATTCGGGCGGCTTTGTCCAAGTCCCCGATCAAGGGCCGAATCACCCTGAGTGGCTACGAGGGCTCTGAGTTGTTGGTCGGGCGCTTGCTGGTTGAAAGCGGAGCCGATCTGCGTTATGTCGGCAGCGCCTGCGCCCGCTCTGCCTGGAGCGAGGCCGATTGCCAATGGCTGCAAGCCCATGGTGTGCGGGTGCAATACCGTGCCTCCCTGGAGCAGGATCTTGCTGCCATGCATGAGTTCGAGCCCGACCTGGCAATTGGCACCACCCCTGTTGTTCAAGCGGCCAAAGAGCTGAGCATCCCGGGGCTGTATTTCACAAACCTGATTTCGGCACGGCCACTGATGGGTCCGGCCGGCGCCGGTTCGCTCGCCACCGTGATCAATGCCGCCATGGGCAACAAGGCCCGCTTTGACACCATGAAAGCCTTTTTTGGCCAAACCGGCGTTGGCCATGCCTCTGGCGTTTGGGAGAGCAGCAGCGGTTTGCCGGCTGACCGGCCCGACTTCAAAGCCGAGACCCGCCGGTTGCTCGCCAAGACCCTGAAAAAGCGTAAAGCCGAGGAAATGATCTGATGCTGGTTCTTGACCATGATCGCGCGGGAGGCTACTGGGGCGCGGTGTACGTGTTCACCGCCATCAAGGGCCTGCAGGTGGTGATTGACGGCCCGGTGGGTTGCGAGAACCTGCCCGTGACCTCGGTGCTGCACTACACCGATGCCCTGCCGCCGCACGAACTGCCGATTGTGGTCACTGGTCTGGCCGAGGAGCAGCTCGGCCGCGAGGGCACCGAAGGCGCCATGCGCCGGGCACATGCCACGCTCGACCCCGATTTGCCAGCCGTAGTGGTTACCGGTTCGATCGCCGAGATGATTGGCGGCGGCGTGACTCCCGAGGGCACCAACCTGCTGCGCTTTTTGCCCCGAACCATCGACGAGGACCAGTGGCAATGCGCCAACCGCGCGATGTACTGGCTGTGGCAACAGTACGGCCTCAAACAGGTGCCAAAGCGCGAGCGCAAGCCAGAAGAAAAACCCCGCGTCAACATCATTGGCCCGAGCTACGGCACCTTCAATTCGCCCAGCGATCTGGCCGAAATCCGCCGCTTGGTGCAGGGTATTGGCGCTGAAGTCAATATGGTGTTCCCGCTGGGCAGCCACCTTGCAGACGTGTCGCGGCTGGTCGAGGCCGATGTGAATATCTGCATGTACCGCGAATTCGGTCGCATGCTGTGCGAGGTGCTGGAGCGTCCCTACCTGCAAGCGCCCATCGGACTGCACAGCACCACGAGCTTTCTGCGCAGCCTGGGCGAGTTGCTCAATCTCGACCCCGAACCTTTTATCGAGCGTGAGAAACACAGCACGATCAAACCGATCTGGGATTTATGGCGCTCGGTCACCCAGGACTTTTTTGCCACTGCCAGCTTTGCAGTGGTGGCCAATGAGACCTACACCCGGGGCATTCGACATTTTCTTGAAGACGAAATGGGTATGCCCTGCAATTTCGCGGTGGCGCGGCGGGCCGGTGCCAAAACCGACAACGCCGAAGTACGCCGGCTGGTCAGCGAAAAAACACCGTTGGTGATGTACGGCAGCTACAACGAACGCATGTATCTGGCCGAGTGCGGCGGTGGCGGCATGATGAAGACCAGCTTTATTCCGGCATCCTTCCCCCTGCCCATCATCCGCCGGCACACCGGCACACCGTTCATGGGCTATGCCGGCGCAACCTACATCATCCAAGAATTTTGCAACGCACTGTTCGATGCCTTGTTTCATATTTTGCCGCTGGGCACCGAGCTCGACCGCATCGACGCGACGCTGAGCCGTGCCGCCTCTGACAAGCCCATGCCCTGGGGCCAAGAGGCACAGGACCTGCTGGAGCGTTTGATCGAGGCCGAGCCGGTGCTGGTGCGTATTTCGGCAGCAAAAAAATTGCGTGATTGTGCCGAGCGCGATGCACGTGAAGCCGGTCGCTCCAGTGTTGAAGTGGATCGGCTTTTTGAGTTGTTTGGGCAATCGAGAGCGGAAGTCGCTGCGTGAGCAGTCGTCAAACGATGTCGATTTACCGAGCAAGCACCCTTGAGTTTGGGGTGCTTCATCACAGTCATGCTTGTATGACTGTGGTCCGTACCAGGCCCTTATCAGGCCCGGTGGTCGCCGCAAGGCATTAGAAGTGAGGTGTTAAAAATGGCTGAAAGTATGAACCCGTCGGGGCTAACCGACGCGGAATGCCAGGAATTTCACACGTACTACGTGCAGGGTTACCTGCTGTGGGGTGTGGGTGCGTTTGTTGCGCACAGCCTGGTGTGGATCTGGCGTCCCTGGTTTTAGCAACCCATTCACGGAGATAGTTTCATGGCTTATTCGCACGCTCAATCGGACACGTCAATCCCCCAAAGCCATCTCGATGGGTTTGGTACGATTTTCGTCGTGATCTTTTGTGTCTTCATGTTGTTGGCTGTCATCGGGCAACTGTTCTATATGAACTGGCGCACTTGGCTACCGGGGGCAGAGGGTACGGGATCCATGCTCGACAGCGTCAAGTCGGCCGTCTACACCGTGATATCTCAACTGAGTTAACTTAAGGAAAAACTATGTGGCGTTATTGGCGAATTGTTGATCCCCGCAAGGCGATCATTCTGACCGGACTGCTGATTGCATTTGTGTCGACGAGCATCCACCTGATTCACATCAGTGGCGATCGTTACAACATCAATACTTGGCACCCGGACACGGTTAAGGCTGCAAAAGCTGCACAAAATGCAGCTCTTCCGCCTGCAAAGTAACGGCTTCTTTTGAAGCCGCAGTGGTGCGCGAGGCCGGGCCAATCTGGCCCGCTTCGCTCACCTGTTTGAAAAAAAATCTAGTGTCTGACCCGCACTGGGATGGTGCGTCGGTCTGAGGAGCCACTATGGCGATGTTAAGTTTCGAAAGAAAATACCGCGTTCGCGGCGGCACCCTGATCGGGGGAGATCTGTTCGACTTTTGGGCTGGGCCCTTTTATGTCGGTTTTTTTGGCGTCACAACCGCCTTCTTCACTCTGGTCGGAACAGCCATGATTTTGTGGGGGGCGGCATCCGGCCCCACCTGGAACCTCTGGCAAATCAGCATAGCGCCGCCAGACCTGTCTTACGGACTGCGTTTTGCACCCATGATGCAGGGAGGCCTGTGGCAAATCATCACGGTTTGCGCGCTAGGCTCCTTTGTCTCCTGGGCGCTGCGTGAGGTCGAGATCTCTCGCAAACTGGGCATGGGCTTGCATGTGCCAGTCGCGTTTGGCTTTGCCATCTTTGCCTATTTCACGCTGCAGGTCATTCGCCCGGTTTTGATGGGCGCCTGGGGTCACGCCTTTCCCTATGGCATCTACAGCCACCTGGACTGGGTCAGCAATGTCGCTTACCAGTACCTTCACTTTCACTACAACCCGGCGCACATGATCGCGGCAAGCCTGTTCTTTGCCACCGTGCTGGCGCTGTCCATGCACGGCGGTCTGGTGCTCTCGGCGACCAATCCCAAAAAGGGTGAGGTAGTCAAAACGCCCGAGCACGAAGACACTTTTTTCCGTGACGTCATCGGCTATTCCGTAGGCACACTGGGTATCCACCGCCTGGGGCTTTTCCTGGCGCTCGCAGCAGTGTGGTTCGCCGCGCTGTGCATCGTGATCAGCGGCCCGTTCTGGACCCGTGGTTGGCCCGAATGGTGGGGTTGGTGGCTGAACATGCCCATCTGGGGCCATTGAGGCGACAAGGAGCACATGATGACTGAATATCAAAATCTCTTTACAACGGTACAGCCCACCGGGCCGGCCTCGGCTGGCATTGCGCTGCCCAAGGGTGACAGCGAACGCATCGGCACACCCTGGTTCTGGCACCTGGCCGGCCGGCTGGGCAATGCACAAATCGGACCGATTTACCTGGGCGGCCTGGGGCTGGCCTCGCTGGTGTTTGGCACCCTGGCCTTCAACATCATCGGCTTCAATATGCTGGCCATGGTGGACTGGAATCCGCTGCAATTGGTTCGTCAATTGTTCTGGCTGGCCCTTGAGCCACCGCCACCTAGCTTTGGCCTGTCCATTCCGCCGCTCAACCAGGGAGGCTGGTGGCTGATTACTGGCTTTTTGCTGACCATCTCCATACTTCTGTGGTGGACCCGCATCTACCGGCGCGCCAGACAGCTTGGCCTGGGTACACATGTGGCCTGGGCCTTTGCCGCTGCCATCTGGCTGTACCTGGTGTGCGGTTTTTTCCGGCCGGTCCTGATGGGCAGCTGGTCAGAGGCAGTGCCCTTTGGCATCTTCCCCCACCTCGATTGGGTCTCGGCGCTCTCGCTGCGCTACGGCAACCTCTTCTACAACCCCTTCCACGCCCTGTCCATCGTCTTCTTGTACGGATCAGTGCTGCTTTTTGCCATGCACGGCGCAACCATTTTGGCGGTCAGTCGCTACGGCGGCGAGCGCGAGATTGAGCAAATCGTCGACCGCGGCACAGCCTCTGAGCGCGCTGCACTGTTCTGGCGCTGGACCATGGGTTTCAATGCCACGATGGAGTCGGTCCACCGCTGGGCCTGGTGGTTCGCGGTGTTGTGTCCGCTGGTGGGCGGCATTGGCATCCTGCTGACCGGCACGGTGGTCGACAACTGGTATCTGTGGTCTGTCAAGCACCACGTTGTGCCGTCCTATCCGGCGGTTTTCCCGGTGGTCGTGGACCCCGCTCTTATGGGAGTCAAGCCATGAACGCATGGGCTCGCACCTCACGCATCCTGTTACTCGCGCTATCTGCCGCCGTCTTGTACGGCTGCGGCGAGCGTCCGCCGATTGTCTCTGTGCAACACGGCTACCGTGGCACCGGCATGGAGCAAAACTACAACCCCCGGATATTGGCCAGCCAGGCCGCGCTGCACCGGGCACCGGCTGCCGCAGAGCCGGCCTCAGCCGATGGGCCGCGCGCCAAAGAGGTGTACCAAAACGTCAAAGTGCTGGGCGACCTCAGCGTGGGCGAATTCACCCGGCACATGGTGTCTATTACTCAATGGGTTGCGCCCAAAGAAGGTTGCGCCTATTGCCATAACGTCGCTAATTTTGCCGACGACTCGCTGTACACCAAGGTCGTCGCCCGGCGCATGATCCAAATGACACAGCATGTCAATGCCGATTGGAAACCCCATGTCGGCGAAACTGGCGTGACCTGCTACACCTGCCATCGGGGTAACCCGGTGCCCAAAGAAATCTGGGTCGCGCCCACTGCAAGCCGCCACAGCGGCGGCTCACTGGGCGATGATGCCGGGCAAAACCGGGCATCCAAATCGGTCGGCTACAGCTCGTTGCCCTACGATCCCTTCACGCCTTACCTCAAACAGGACAAGCCAATTCGGGTGAATGGCAACGATGCCTTGATCAAAACCGGCGCTGCGGCCAACCGGCAATCCACCAAGCAGGCCGAGTTCACCTATGGTTTGATGGTGCATATGTCAGAGTCGCTGGGCGTGAACTGCACCTATTGCCACAACACCCGGTCCTTCCAGTCTTGGGAGCAGGCGCCGCCCCAGCGAGCTACCGCCTACCATGGCATCAGGCTGGCCCGTGACTTGAACAACGCGTACATGGAGCCGCTCACATCCACCTTCCCGCCCAACCGGCTGGGCAAAGCTGGCGATGTGGCCAAGGTGAACTGCGCCACCTGCCACCAAGGTGCCAACAAGCCTCTGTACGGCGCCAAGATGGCCAAAGACTACCCGGAGCTCACCAAAGTGTCGGTGGTCAGCACATCGCCTTAATCGGATGCAAGCGGCCAGACCCGGGGCTTGACTGTTGCCAAGCCCCGGCTAGTCTTGGCCGGTGTTGCCGGCCCGCGGCCTTCCCAGCTTCAAGCCAGAGCTTGAGCACAACCCCATGACTGTCGAGGCGCCGCCCCCTGCCAAAACTGTGCAGCCAGCTTACCTAAAGTCAAGCGCAGGCACGCTCAGCGGCAGGGTCGCTGTGGTGGTGCTGTTCGAGGTATTGCCGCGCCACCGCCTCTGGGGCTACAGTTGTTTTGTGCGCGGCCCCAAAGCCCTTGCAGATCCGCCCGGCTTGGTTTTCGCCAAAGTCTTGGGTAGCGGCCACCAGGGGGGCTTTGGCTTGCAACCCAGCGGCTCGCGGCAGGCGCGGTTTTGTCTGTTCGACCAAGAGCAAGAGGCCGATAACTTTTTGGCTTCGCCCCTGGTCCAGGGCTATGCCCGGCGCAGCGGCGAATTCTTCAGCGCCAAATTGCGCGCTTACAGCTGCCGGGGTAGTTGGTCTGGCGCCAACATCGAGGTGACTGCAGAGGCACCGAGCGCGGGGCCCATCATGTCGCTGACCCGCGCCTCGATCCGGCCCAGCCGGGCCAGACAGTTCTGGCGCATGCAACCGGCCAGCGAGCTCGCCTTGGCCCAGTCTCAGGGCTGCCTGATGGCCACCGGCGTCGGTGAGGCGCCTTTTTTGCGCCAAGCTACGCTCACCGTCTGGTCAGACGTGGCGGCGATGGACAACTACGCACGTTCAGGCGCACATCTGGCAGCCATTCAGGCAGCTTACGGTGGCGGGTTTTTTTCTGAATCCATGTTCGCCCGATTTTCGCCACTGGCCCTGCGGGGTGTTTGGCGCGGCCGCACCTTTGGCTCATAGCCCATGCCTGAGACCACAGCATTGAGCGCGCCCCGGGTGGTGGTGGTGGGCGCGGGCATCGGCGGATTGGTCAGCGGCTTGCTGCTGTCGCACCAAGGTTTTGCGGTCACGCTGGTGGACGGTGCGGCGGCACCTGGCGGCAAAGTGCGGCAAATCATGGTGGGCGGCGTGGCGGTGGACTCGGGGCCAACAGTATTCACGATGCGCTGGGTGTTTGATCAAATTTTTGAGCAGGTGGGCTGCTGCCTGGATGATCTGCTTGCCCTGCAACCTCTGAACATACTGGCTCGGCACGCCTGGCGGGATGATGACAGCCGGCTCGACCTGTATGCTGACGTAGCGCAGTCCGCAGATGCGATTGCCCAGTTCAGCTCGAGCGCCCAGGCCCGGGCTTTTTTGGAATTTTGTGCCAAGGCACGCGAGATCTATCAGCACCTGGAGCCGTCCTACATCCGGGCAGCAAAGCCCAGCCTGATGGGCATGGCGGGCGATTTGAAACTTGCCGGCCTGGCAGCCTTGACCAGCATCGGCCCCTTCAGCAACTTTTGGCACCTGCTTGGACGCTATTTTCAGGATCCCCGCCTGCGTCAGCTGTTTGGCCGCTATGCCACCTATTGCGGTGCCTCGCCCTGGTCTGCGCCCGCCACCCTGATGCTGATTGCGCATGTTGAACAGGCTGGCGTATGGTCTGTTGGCGGGGGCATGCATGCCCTGGCCAAGGTTCTGGCCGAGCAGGCGCAGGCCCAGGGTGCCAGCATCCGCTATGGCACACATTGCAGCCGTATTGTGGTGCGCGACGGACGGGCCTGCGGCGTACTGCTTGACAACGGCGAGTCGCTGGAGGCACAGGCGGTGGTCTTCAATGGCGATTGCGAGGCCCTGGCCCAGGGCCTGCTCGGCGCCGAGGCGCGGGCTGCCGTGCCGGCCATTGCACACGCGCAGCGCTCCTTGTCGGCGCTAACCTGGTCGATCCAGGCACGAACCGAGGGCTTTGCACTGGCCAGACACAATGTATTCTTTGATTCTGACTATGCGCGTGAATTCGATGACATCTTCAAGCGGCGACAACTCCCCGCGCGGGGCACGGTGTATGTCTGCGCCCAGGACCGAAGCGACGACAGCGCAGATCCCGGCTGCAACGAGCGTCTGCTGTGCCTGGTCAATGCCCCCCCTGATGGCGACATCAGACGTTTTACACCAACGGAGGTCGATGCATGCGAGGCCCAAGCCCTGACACTGATGAAAAACTGCGGCCTGAATTTGCAGCTGGAGAGCGCAAGCCTGGTGCGCACCACGCCCAACGACTTCAATCGCCTCTTCCCGGGGACTGGCGGGGCCCTGTACGGTCGGGCCAGTCACGGCTGGATGACACCATTTCAGCGGCCGTCCTCGAGCAGCGCCCTGCCGGGCCTGTATTTGGCGGGGGGCAGCGTGCACCCGGGTCCGGGGGTGCCCATGGCCGCCCTGTCGGGCCGACTGGCGGCCGCGACAGTGACGGCACACCTCGCTTCGACCAGCAGGTCAAGCCGGGTGGCTACCTTTGGTGGTACCTAGACGCTATCAGTGATGACGGCCAACAGGCCCTGAGCATCATCGCTTTTGTCGGCAGCGTTTTTTCACCCTACTACGCCTGGGCTTTTGCACGCCAAGGTGCAGCAGTCGACCCAGACAACCACTGCGCGCTGAATGTCGCGCTGTATGGCAAGGGCGGCAAACGCTGGGCCATGACAGAGCGCAGCCGCGCCAGTGTGGAGCGGGGGCCACAGCACTTTGCCATCGGCCCGAGCAGCCTGCGCTGGCGGGAAGACCACCTGCACATTGAACTCAATGAGTTGTGCGCACCCCTGCCCTACCCGGTGCGTGGCAGTGTGCGCCTATACCCCTCGGCCTTGTCTACCTTCATGACGCCGCTGGATACGGCCGGACGCCACCGCTGGGGACCGATCGCCGCCTGCGCCCGCATTGAGGTCGATTTGCAACACCCGCGCATTTCATGGAAGGGCGAAGCCTATTTCGATAGCAATGAGGGCGATGAGCCCGTAGACCAGCAATTCGAGGCCTGGGACTGGTCGCGCGCGCGCCTCAAAGACGGCAGCACAGCAGTGCTCTACGACATTCGGCAAGCCGACGGTGTGCAGCGTGTGATTGCCCAGCGTTTTAGCCCAGATGGCCAGGCCCAGGCATTTGCGCCCCCGGCCGTGACCGTAGCCTTGCCACGCAGCCTCTGGCAAATACAGCGCTCGGTTCGGGCTGACGACAGCGCCACAACCCGACTGCTGCAAACCCTGGAGGACGCGCCGTTTTACAACCGCAGCCTGCTGCAAACCAGCCTGCTTGGTGAGGCGGTGACCGCGGTACATGAAACCCTGCAAGCGCAACGCCTGAGCAGCCTGCCGGTGCGGCTGATGCTGCCCTGGCGCATGCCGCGCTGGAACTAAAGGAGCAGCCGCTATGGTCGTCAATGACACGGTAAAAATCGTCCATGTGCTCTCGGCCTGCCTGTTTCTGGGCAATGTCGTGGTCAGCGGCACCTGGGCTGCTTTGGCAGAACGTACCCGCAACTATGAGGTGATCGTCTTCAGCAACCGCCTGGTGCTGGTTACTGACCTGCTGTTCACCCTGAGCGGCGCAATTCTGCTGGTGGCAACCGGCTCGTCGATGGCGCAGAACTACGGCGGCGCCTCGGCCCAGAGCTGGATCGCCTGGTCCTACGGTCTGTTCGCCCTCTCTGGGCTGATCTGGTTGCTGGTGCTGGTGCCCATCCAATTGCGCCAGCGCCTGCTGCTCAAGCGCGACTTGGCCGTCACCGCCGAATATTTGCGGCTCTCGCGCATCTGGCAAATTGCCGGGGCTATCGCCACCGTGGTGCCGCTGCCCATCATCTACCTGATGATCAACAAGGCCAACTGAATGCAACGCGACACGGCACTCCCGGCGCTGCGCGGGCAGGTGATTTTGATCACTGGTGCGGGTTCGGGCATCGGGGCGTCCACCGCGGCTGAGTTACAGCGACGCGGAGCGATTCCGGTGTTGGTCGACTGCG
Source organism: Comamonadaceae bacterium (assembly GCA_014190675.1). Lineage (GTDB taxonomy): Bacteria > Pseudomonadota > Gammaproteobacteria > Burkholderiales > Burkholderiaceae_C > Rhodoferax. Next base: position 65,264 of record BJGT01000002.1, read on the forward strand.
ACCCGCAGGCCTTGTCGGCCACCGCCGCAGCACTCGGCGGGAACCTGCTCACGGTGCTTGCGGATGTCAGCCTGCCAGCCGATTGCGAGGCCATGGTGGCGCGCACCCTGCTGCGGCACGGCCGCATTGATGTGGTGTGGGCCAATGCCGGTATTGCCTCTTTCGGGCCGCTCGCATGGACCCACCCCCTGGCCTGGCAGCGCTGCATCGAGGTGAATGTGTTTGGGGTCTTCAACACGGTTCACGCCGCCCTGCCCGAGATCATGCGTAGCCGGGGCTATATCGCCATCAGCGCATCGGTGTCCTCCTTTGCGCATCCGCCTGGCGTGTCGGCCTATGCGGCCTCAAAGGCTGCGGTAGAGGCCATGGGCAATGCCTGGCGCATCGAACTGGCCGGCCATGGCGTGCGGCTCGGGCTGATTCATGCCACCTGGGTGAAGACGCCCCTGGTGACCGAGGGCAATATGCACCCTGGCTTTGTGCGCTTGCGCGCCACCATGCCCGGCATCCTGAACCGGGAAGTCGAGCCCACCGCGGCGGCACGCATGATTGCTGAGGGCATCGAGCGCCGACTGCGGCGTATTTGGGTGCCCGGCTGGGTGCGGGTTTTGCACTGGCTGCGCGTGCTGCTGCACACCCCCTTGGGCGAGTGGCAACTGCGCCGCGCTGCGCCTGAAATCGAGGCCCTGTTCGTAGCCGGTCTGGCACAGCACGGTGTCGAGGCTTCGTCCTACCCACCGCGAGAACTGAGCCGCTCGGTGGCCAAACCGGATGCGGCCAGCTGAGTTTGCAGGCCCTTTTGTTGGCCTGAACTGCGAACCGACCAAACCAAGCCGGGCACCATACACCCACCCAACCACACTACTACGCACCTAAAGGGGCCGGAGTTTTAATCTGGCGCTTTTTCTGCTGCTTTGGCCAGGGCTTTGGCAATCGACTGCCGGCGCGCCTTGGCCACATCGCGCAACTGCCACCACACAAACAGCCCGCCGGCCGCCAGCAGGCCGATCACCTTGACGGCAATCAAGACATTGAATTCACTCATTGCCCCAGAGGCAGGTGACGACGCACTTGGGCAAAAGCCCGCTGCTGGTCGCGCACGGACAGGCGCTCGAACAATTCTGCTGACCATTGGGCACGCTGGGCCAGGGTCCGGCGGGGCTCACAGCGGCCTTGGGCACTCTGTGGCTCCACGGCGGCGCTCACCAGAAAACGATTTGCTTCGAGCGGCGGGAGTTGTGTCTGGCTGGCTGCACCGAAGGACCACACCGCGCTGCCAGCGCGCAACACCAGCCACAATTTTCGCGAACCCGCCACCACGGCGCGGCGGTTCACAGAATCAAGCCCGGCACGCTCGAGTTCACGGCCGATTTCGGCGTACACCAAACCGGCGGCGCGGATGGCGGGCCGGCAATCTCGGGGCAGCGCGGCGATGCCGAGTTCGGCCCGCTCATAGAGTTGGTCGGCCGCTGCCAGCAGGCGCCGCACCACCTGGGCCAGGCGCTGATCAAACACCGGTTGCTGCAGCCAGCTCTGCGGCTCCAGCCCAGCCTCCCGCATCCACTGCATGGGCAGGTAGAGGCGGCCGAACCGGGCGTCTTCGCCGACATCGCGCGCAATATTGGTGAGTTGCATGGCCACGCCAAGATCACAGGCCCGCGCCAACGCTGCCTCGCTGCGGGTGCGCATGATGACCGCCATCATGGCGCCAACACTGCCCGCCACCCGCGCCCCGTAGGCCTGCAGGTCTTCAATGGTTTCGTAGCGGCGACCTTCGGCGTCCCATTGAAAACCCTCCAGCAGGGCGGTCAAAAGCGGCAAGGGCAGAGAAAATTTGTGGACCACCGCCGCCAGTGCACGGTCGCTCTCATAGGCCTGGGGCCGGCCGGCATAAATGCATTTCAGGCGGTCATGCAAGCCCGCCAGGGCGGCGTTGCGGTCTTCGCTGAGGTCAATGGCATCGTCTGCGACCCGGCAAAAGGCATACAGGGCAATCGCGGGCCCGCGCACCCGCTGAGGCAGCAGCCTGGAGGCGGCAAAAAAGGTTTTGGAGCCGCCACGCATCAAGGCCTGGCAGGCCTGGTGGTCGGTGCTGGCATTCGACTCAAACATGTTTGCTCCCATGGAGTTGTGGCACCACGGTTTGCAGTGCCTTGGCCGACATCAGTACGCCGGGCACGCCCGCGCCCGGGTGGGTGCTGGCACCCACCATAAAAAGGTTTTCCACATCCTCGCTGCGGTTGTGAGGCCTGAACCAGGCACTTTGCAAGAGCAAAGGCTCCAGCCCAAAGGCCGCTCCCTTGAAAGACAGCAAATCGTCCTGGAAGTTTTGCGGCGTCATGACATGGGAGCTGATCACATGCTGGCTCAAACCTGGCAGCAGGGTTTCCTCCAGGCGCCGACAAACCGCCTGGCGGTAGGGCTCGGCCTGCTGCACCCAATCGGTCCCGCTTTGCAGATGGGGCACCGGCGAGAGCACATAAAAGGTGTCACAGCCACTTGGTGCCACCGAGGGGTCGGTGGCGCTCGGGCGATGCAGGTAGAGGCTGAAATCGTCGGCCAAGCGGTGGTGCCGAAAAATATCGGTGAGCAAGCCCTCGTAGCGCGGGCCCAGCACCATGGTGTGGTGGGGAACATCGGTGTACTGCCGGTCGGTACCAAAGTACCAAACGAACAAACTCATGGAGTAGCGGCCACGCTCTATGCGTTGGTCGGTCCAGTGACGCCGGTGCTCGGGGGCCACCAGGTTGCGGTAAGTCCATGCGGTGTCGCTGTTGCAGACCACGATGTCGGCGCTCAATTGCTCGCCAGTGGCGAGCTGCACACCGGTGGCTCGACCGTCTTCAACCATGATGCGCTTGACCTCGGCATTGCAGCGCAGGGGCACGCCGCGTGCTTGCAATAAATTGACCATGCCTTGCACGATGGCGCCGGTGCCGCCCATGGCCGAGTAAACCCCGTAGCGCCGCTCCAGGGCGTTGATCAGGCTGTAAACACCAGTCACCGAGAACGGATTGCCGCCAATCAGCAGGGTTTGCAGGCTCATGGCCATGCGCAATTTGGGATGCTTGAAGTAGCTCGCCACCAAGCCGTGCATGGTGCGCCAAGCCCGCATGCGAGCCATGGAGGGCAGGGCTGCAAGCAAATCGAAAATACTGTCAAACGCCTTGCAGCCCAAGGCTTCGAAACCGAGTTGGTAGCAAAGATCAGCCTCAGCCACGAATTTATCAAAGCCCGCCACATCGTCCGGGCTGACCCGGGCTACCTCGGCGCGCATGCGCTCGGGGTCACCGCTGTAATCGAAATGGGTTCCGTCATCAAACCGGACCCGGTAAAAGGGGTCCATCAGGCGCAGATCGATATCGTCCGAGAGCTTGCGCCCACACAGCCCCCAGAGCTCCTCAAACAAAAAAGGCACGGTGATGATGGTTGGTCCGCCGTCGAAGGTAAAGCCGTCCTGGCGTCTGACATAGGCCCGCCCGCCCGGGCCGTCGAGCTTTTCCAGCACCTGCACCTGGTAGCCCATGGCACTCAGGCGAATTGCCGCTGCCAGGCCGCCAAAGCCCGCACCAACCACTACGGCCAAAGGCACATGGCTGGGCCCGGCCCCGCTGCCCGAACTCGCGGGCAATACAGCCGCGGGATCCATGCCGGTGAAAGAGGTTCGCATGGGCTTAACTGTGAGCAATCAGATTGATGGGTTGGGGCTGGCGCGCTGGCGCAGGGCCCAGCGCCACAGGGCGGTCGATGGCATCGGCAAGACCATCAAAAAATGCTCAACAATGGCCAGAAACAGGATGCTGGCGACCAACAGCAGACCAGTCATCTGCGCGCCAGGCAGGCCGGTTTGCAAGGCCTGCACCATCAGCCAGGCCAGCAGCGTGCTGGACGCAGCCACAGAAAAAGGAAACAGCGGGTTCATGTTGCGGCGGCGAAAAAAACTCTGCATGTAGGCCAGGTGGTGCGGCAGAAATTCCTCGCTCAGGTTGCGCACGCCCAGAAAAAGGTTCAGCTTGGCACTGGTGCGCATCACCCACAAAACTGCAAAGGTCCAGGTACCCACCTGGTTTGGCGCATTCCAGGTGATGGCGATGATCAGCAGGCCTGCAGCAGCAATCGCCAACTCATGCCACAGAATCGCGGCGATGGCCTGAAAAAATCGGTCGCGCCGGGAGCAGTCAGGCGCACTCGCCTGCTTGCGCGGGCCGGTCAGCCAACCGGTGAGAAAGGTCAGCTCGTGCCAGCCCCAAACCAGCAGCGCGCAGGTAAAGCTGCAGTAGGCAGCCATTCCACTGGCTTGGTTCGCGGTATGCGCCAGCCCAAACAATGCGCCAATGGCCAATCCGGAAGAAATCAGCACACTCCAGCGAAATGTGGTGCGCGGCAGGCCGTCCAGCAGCAGCACCAGGCCGGTGGAAAACCACCAGATGAACACTGCAAACAGCAGGGGAGCGAGCAGGTCTAACATGGCAGGGTCTCGGTGGGCTCGGGCAACTCGACAGCAGTCAATTCACCACACCGGTGCCACGCGCACCTGCATGGGAAGCTCGTGGCGCCTGACTGGCAGCAGGTAAAGCCGCACAAAGGTCAGCAGGCCTTGAGCGGCCAGGCCAGCCTGCTTGAGCAGCCCGACCACACCGCCGCGGGCCTTGGCAGCGCTCATCGCGGTTTGTATGCGAAACAGGCGCTCCAACCCAGCGCGGAACGCGGGGTGGTCGATGTCAAGAGAAATCGGGAACACCTGGCGGGTAATTTCGTTGGTGATACGGAACACCTCGTAGTCGTAGGCGGTTGGCGCCAGCCCCATGGCCGCCTTGAGCTGTGGACGAGTGTGATCACGGACATACATGGTGGCATACACGGCGAGCAAAAAGAAACGGATCCAAAGGGTGTTTGCACCACGCAGAAGCTCGGGGTGGGCGCGCATGATCAGGGCAAACGATTCGCCGTGCCGGAACTCGTCGTTACACCAACGCTCGAACCAGCGAAAAATCGGGTGGAAACGTTTCTCAGGATGGCGCTCGAGCTGGCGAAAAATCGTGATGTAGCGGGCGTAACCGATTTTTTCCGACAGGTAGGTCGCATAAAAAATATATTTTGGCTTGAAATAGGTGTAGGCCTTGGTGCGCTTGAGGTCGCCCATGTCAATGCCCAGACCGAAATCTTTCAGCGACTGGTTGATAAAGCTGGCATGGCGCGACTCGTCCCGAGCCATGTAGCGCATCAGCGCCTTGATATCCGGGTTGTCCACATTTTTGTGGATTTCGTTGTAGAGGATGCAGCCAGAAAATTCAGAGGTCAGCGAACTGATCAGGAAATCAAGGAACTCCTGCCTGAGCTCAGGGGACACTTTGGAGAAGGTTTCCGCGACCTCGACCGCGAACTCAGGGGTGCGCTGGAAGTGGTCATGGTTGTTGTCGCCCTCGTACTCGGCCAACATGGCGTCCCATTGGGCACGCAGGGGGGAGACATCAAGCCGGTTCATGGCATCAAAGTCGGTGGTGTAGAAACGTGGGCTCAGCAACGTGTTTTCTTTGGCCTTGAGGGCAACGGTTTCAACGGTTTCGGTAGGTGCGCTGGCTTGCATCATGTCTTCCTGTTTGTCTGGTGAACTAATTTGCCGGTTTCATGGCGAGAAATGGGCTGAACACACCGGCATTGCTCGGCCCAAAGGCCTCCAGCTCAACCCGCTGACCGGTGGCTGGGTCAAACAGGGTTAGCCGGCCGTCAGCACGGGCGATCAATTGAAACGGTTGCTCGGGGCCAAGTTGCCGGCTGCGCCGCTCCCGCGCCAGCGTGCGCACAGCGCCGCGCAAAAACCCCTGCTCACCGTGCACGGTGGTTAAGAGTTCCGCGCTTTGGCCGTCGATCACGGAAATACCACCGTCGGCCCGGTCTTCAAAGCGCAGGCTGCGCTCTGCGGTGACCGCAGCGGCCAATTGGTCCGGGCCGTTGCCGGTGATGCGCACCAAGGCCACGCTGATGAGCGAGAAGGCCAGGATGCCGCCGGCCGTCAGCAGTACCCACCGCGGGAAGGTGTCTGGCCTGATCACTGGGGGCGGCGAAGGCTGGGGAATCATGTCAGGCTCGCTTGCCACTGGGGTCGGCCATCACCCTGGGCGCTCGCCACGGGCAGGCTATTGGGCGGCGGGTTGTTGGTCAGTTCGGCCCAGGCTTTGGCCAGCAAACCGGCCACTTTGCGCGCATCCGGGATACAGCGCAACGTTGGCTCGGGTTGGGCCACGCGCCAAGGGCGCACATGGGGCCACAGGTGCAGCCAGGCAATTTTGTCGCCCTGGCTGAGCCGCAACGGTATATCGCCGCAACCCTGGCGGTCGAGTCGCAGGTCGGCGGTCTCTATGCGACCCAAAGGCAGGTTGAAACTCAAGGTCAAGACAATGCCGATGCGCATGACCACACGACGGTCAGTCAGGGTGTAGGCAGTGGTCTTGACAGTCAGCCAGGCCAGGCTGGCGACCGCACCAAAACCGACCATGGCCAAGGCCAGCGGCCAAATCATGGCAGGCAAAAGCTCTAGCGGCGCCAAGCCGGTGCTGTAGAGATAGCTTGCCCGCAGCAGCAGCAGCAGCAAAAAGTACAGGCCAAGTTTGCGCAGGTGAAACACCTGGACTGCCATGGCCCGAAAGTCAGGCGCGCCCTGCCAGAGGATTCGCTCGCCACTGGGCAGGGCCTCGGGCAGGCCGAATTCAGGCTCGAACTCGTGCTCGTGGCCTGAGATGGCTTGTGTCACAGAATAGGCTCCGCTCGGCTTGGGTCGGCATACAGGGTGCCGGCACCATAAAAGGCCGATATTTTGTCTTCCTCGAGCAGAGTCACTTGGTCGGCGCTGCGGGTTGTTGGCACCTGCGCAAAATGGACGCCGTGAATGCTTTGCACCGCCACAGTTTTATCACCTATCCGGCAAAACGGCATGGGCAGCAAAACCCGGCGTGATTGGGCGCCTGCGGTTTGCACTTCGAGGTAGCGGAACATCATCTCGCAGGTATCGATCCACAGGTCGACTACCTTGCCGCCCACTTTGCCATCGGCGCCCACCACATTCATGCCACGGGGATCAGAGTCGTGTTTTGACACATCGTAGCCCTTGAGCACCCGCAGCGGCCGAATAGTGGGCTGGCCATGCACATCCATGTCAGGCCGGTCAGCACGCAAGGCATAAGCGCCCGGGCCGACGGCATCGGTCATGCCGTTGTTAGTGGGCACATAGGGCCAGTCAGGGCCGGCCCCGGTACGGCGCAAATTGATCGGTGGCTCACCCCGCTTCAGGTCTGGCACGGTCACCTCATGACCATTGGCCAGTTTATATGTTTTGGGCGTGGGAATGGGCCAACCGGTGACTGGCGCAGTGCCGCCGCCATCGGTCTCCATGGGGTAGCCCTCACGATGACCTTCACGGACAAGGTAAAAAATAATGCCAGCGAAAAATATCCAGAACATGTACAAGATGATCTGGGCCAAGTCTATATAGCCGGTAATGGCGCCGATTTGCATGGTGGTTCTCCTTGAGGGTCGAGAAAAATTCAACCGCTCAGATCGGCCAGGCCGGTCCGTTCGGTTGGGGCGGGAACAGGTAGAGCGACCCGCTTGACCAGCGGGCCGATAACAATCAGGGTAACAAACAACAGGTACATCTCAACATGGTAGACGAAGCTGTAGCCGGTGGCCGGGTCTACCAAGGCGGCTCCGAGTGCGCCCTCGGCAGCCAAGCCCGAGACCAGGTCACGCAGAGCGCCGCCCAAAAACATGGCCAGACCAGCGGCGACGGATTGCACTGCGCCCCAGGCGCCCAGCGCAAGCCCCACAAAGCCGCCGTCTTCCATGCGCATGGCTGCATACAGCGTGCCGACAGCGAACAGGCCGCCACCAAAACCGATGCCCAGCGCACCTAAGCGAAACAGGTCGTCGGCTTGCAGCGGGGCGGCAAAAATCACCGCAGAAAAAGCCGGCAGGCCAGCCAAAACGCCGTAGGCCGCGAGGCGCAAGGGGTCGGCGCCCCGTGCGAGCACGCGCGCAGCCAATAAAAAACCGGCCATGGCGCCACCCGCCAACAAAGCCGTCAGGGCGCTGGTGGCGCCCACGCTGAGGTGCATGATTTCTCCGCCATAGGGCTCCAGAACCACATCCTGCATATTGAAGGCCATGGTGCCCAAGCCGGTGGCCCACAAGAACCGCTTGGCCTGCCGGTTGGCAATGAAGCGCTGCCAGACCAGACGAAACGGCGGGTGTTGCTCAGTCTTCATGGCCGCCGCCCTGGCTGGGTTACGGGCCTCTTGTTTCCAAAGCGCCACCGAGTTGAGCAGCAAGACCACCATCGCCGTACCCTGCACCACCTGGACCAAGCGCTTGGGGCTGAAATCAGCCAGCAGCCAGCTAAAGGCCATGCTACCGCCGACCGCGCCGAGCAAGAGCATGACATACATCAAGGCGACCACCCGTGGCCTGGTCTCGGCGCTGGCCTGGTCTGTGGCAAGTGCCAGGCCCGCTGTTTGCGAGGTTTGCAGTCCGGCGCCGACCATCAAAAAGGCCAGCGCAGCGGCCGCCTGACCAAACCAGTCGGGTACCGGCACCTGGCCTTGGCCAGACAAAACAAGCAGTGCAAACGGCATGATGGCCAAACCGAAAAACTGAATCAGTGTGCCGCCCCACATATAGGGCACCCGGCGCCAGCCGAAAGCCGAGCGGTGGGTGTCGGATTGGTAACCGGTGATCGCCCTGAAGGGTGCCACCAACATGGGCAGTGCCAACATCAGGGCCACCAGCCAGGCGGCCACGCTCAACTCGACAATCATGACCCGGTTGAGAGTGCCGATCATCAAGGCAGTGGTGATGCCCATGGTGAACTTGAACAGGGACAGCCGCATCAGCCTGCCCATCGGCAGGTCGGCGCTTGCCACGTCTGCAAACGGCAGGTAATTCATGGGCAGGCGACGCGCCCACTGCCCGACAGTCCGAATGGTCATTGCCTGCTCCACTCCATGGCCTGCGACTTGTAAAAGCCGCTCGAGACCCGCTCGGTGCGCCCGCCTGTCCAGGCCGACAACACCGCGTCTTGCTGCATCAAACGAGTCAGGGTTTTTTCTGCCATAGGCTCCAGCCAGGGCGCGCGGTCGCTGCGCGGGAGCAGACGGCCAAGCCTGATCATGGCGGCAAGCAGGGGCGTGCTTGGGGCAAAAGTGAACAGGATGGAGCCAGTGGTGCGCTGGGCGAGGAGCGAGAGCGCCGCCACCGCATCTTCGGTACGGTAATGAATCACCGAATCCATCGCCACCACATGGTCAAACCGGCCCAGCGCAGGGTCGAGCATGTCGCCGCTGCGGAATTCAACACGGCCGCCGCCGGGCAGTTGCCCCAGGCGCTCGCGTGCGAGTTCGATCAGCTTAGGCGACAGGTCGATGGCCACCACGTCGGCACCACGCCGGGCTGCCTCGACCGCCAGGGCGCCGGTGCCGCAGCCCGCGTCGAGCAGGCGTCGACCGCTCAAATCATGGGGCAACCAGGACAGCAGTTTGGCCCGCATCTGGTCCCGTCCGGCCCGCACGGTGGCCCGGATACGGCCCAGCGGCGCGTCCGAGGTGAGACGCGCCCAGGCCTGCACCGCAGTGCGGTCAAAGTAGGTTTCAATTTGACCGCGGCGCTCTTGATAAGACGGCTGGCTCATGCGTGCGCTTTCAGTCAAATCCCAACAAATCAAAAATGTCCCGGTCCTTCATGGGGACCGCGTTCAAGGGCTCAGTGCCCAACCACAAAGCAGCCGCCAGCCGCATGTATTCCTTCTGAACCGCTTCGAGTTCGGGCGAGTACTCCATCTCAAACAGGGTGGATTTTTTTAGGCGGCTGCGCCGGATGACATCGAGGTCGGGGAAATGTGCCGCCAACTTGAGGCCGATCTTGTTGTTGTACTTGTCGATTTGGTCGGTATCAGCACTGCGGTTGGCGATCACGCCGCCAAGGCGCACATTGTAATTTTTGGCCTTGGCGCCAATCGCCTGCACGATGCGGTTCATGGCAAAAATCGAGTCGAAGTCGTTCGCCGTGACAATCAAGGCGCGGTCGGCGTGTTGCAAGGGCGCAGCAAAACCACCGCACACCACGTCACCGAGCACATCGAAAATCACCACATCGGTGTCCTCGAGCAGGTGGTGCTCTTTCAAGAGCTTGACGGTTTGCCCCACCACATAGCCGCCACAGCCGGTGCCCGCAGGCGGGCCACCCGCCTCCACGCACATCACGCCGTTGTAGCCTTTGAAAACAAAGTCTTCAACGCGTAATTCCTCGGCATGAAAGTCAACTGATTCGAGTACATCGATCACAGTCGGCAACATTTTTTTGGTCAGGGTGAAGGTCGAGTCGTGCTTGGGATCGCAGCCGATTTGCAACACCCGTTTACCCAATTTTGAGAACGCCGCAGACAGATTGCTCGAGGTGGTGCTCTTGCCAATGCCGCCCTTGCCATAAATGGCGAAAACCTTGGCATTGCCAATTTTGAGATTGGGGTCAAGCTCGACTTGCAGGCTGCCTTCGCCATCGAGCCTCAGGTTTTTTCGAACACCCGGTGTTTTGATATCTGGAAACGGCACAGTGGTAACACTCATGGTAATGATCCTTCGTAAACGCCTTCAACACGATCTTCAAGCTCTTCGCCGGCGCGGCGAAGAGCTTCCAGGGTCTCCTGGTCGGGGCTCCAGTAATTTCTCTCGGAGGCCTCAATCAAACGATTGGCCACCCGCGCAGACGCGGTTGGGTTCAGCCTGGCCAGGCGCTCGCGCATGGCCGGGTCAAGCAAAAAGGTTTCAGTAAGCTCTTTGTACACCCAGGGCTGAACCTGGCCGGTGGTGGCCGACCAGCCCAGGGTGTTGGTGACATGCACCTCAATTTGACGCACGCCTTCGTAGCCGTGCTCCAGCATGCCCTCGTACCATTTGGGGTTGAGCATCCGGGTGCGGGTCTCCAGCGCCACCTGTTCTTTGAGGGAGCGCACCGCGGCTGCCCCCTTGGTCTGGTCGCCGATGTACACCGGCGGTGTTGCGCCGCCCTTGGCCACCTTGACAGCCTGGGTAATACCGCCCAGGGTGTCGAAATAATTGTCGACCGTGGTCACCCCCAGCTCGACCGAGTCCAGGTTTTGGTAGGTCAGCTGCACCCCGGCCAAGGCACTTTGCAGCAGCGCGGTTTGCTGCGAGGGTCGCCCGCTTCTGCCATAGGCGAAGCCTTTGCGCCGCTTATAGGTTTCTGCCAACTCACCTTCATCCAGCCAGCGGCTGCTCTCGACCAGGTTGTTGACATTTGAGCCGTAGGCGCCCTCAGCGTTACCGTAGACCCGCAGAGCGGCGATCTCCAGCGTGCAGCCGTGTTCGAGCTGGTAGGCCAGGCTGTGTTTTCGAATCCAGTTGAGCTCTGTGGGCTCATCGGCAGAGGCCGCCAAAAATGCGGCTTCGGCCAGCAGCTTGATCTGCAGCGGCATGAGGTCACGAAAAATACCCGACAGCGTGATGACCACATCGATCCGGGGCCGGCCGAGCTCGGCCAGTGGTATCAAGCGGGCACCGGCAATGCGGCCATAGCTGTCAAAGCGAGGCAGGGCGCCCATCAGCGCAAGCGCTTGGGCGATCGGTGCACCTTCATTTTTCAGGTTGTCACTGCCCCACAGCACCATGGCCACAGACTCGGGGACCGTGTTGCCGTCGGCAATGAACCGGTCAATCAGGAGCTGCGCCTGCTTGGCGCCGTCTGCCACGGCAAAAGCACTGGGAATACGGAATGGGTCAAAGCCATGGATGTTTCTGCCCGTGGGCAGAACCGCCGGTGTGCGCAGGATGTCGCCGCCAGGGGCCGGACGAATATAGTGGCCATTCAGGGCGCTCAGGATGGCCGACACCTCGGTGTCCACCGAGAGCATGGCGTTGGCCTGTTCGAGCTCGCGCAAGATGTGCAGTGCGTTGTCGGATTTGGCCAAGCCCGAGAGCTTGAGCGCCCGCTCAACACCCAGTCCGCCCACCAGCGCCTCCACCCCGGCCCGCTCCAGCGTGACAGCATGGGTTGCATCGGCCATGGCCAGCAGCAGGTCGACCCGCTCGGCGCTGCTTGGTGCGCGACCGGCAACATGCAGGCCGTGGGGAATCAGGGTGTACTCCAGCTCCAGCACCTGCTGCGCCAGCCCCAGCACCTGGGCTTCAACGCTTCGGCTGGACAGTCCGCTCCACAAGGGCTCAGCCTCAGCCAGGTTAAGCTCAACTGCCTGGCATTGCAGCACCTCGGCGAGCTTGTCACGCTCCCGGGCCTGAGGTTCGAGGGTACGCCAGCGGTCAATAGACGCCTTGAGGTCGTTCAGGCCTTTGTACAAACCCGCCTGGGCAATTGGCGGCGTGAGGTAACTGATCAGGGTGGCGGCTGAGCGGCGTTTGGCGATCGCCCCCTCGGAGGGGTTGTTCGAGGCATAAAGGTAAATGTTGGGCAAGTCATCAATCAAACGGTCTGGCCAGCAGTTGCCCGTGAGGCCACTTTGCTTGCCGGGCATGAACTCAAGGGCGCCATGGGTTCCGAAATGGACCACGGCGTGGGCCTTGAAGTCCTCCCGCAGGTAGCGGTAAAACGCCGAGAACGCATGGGTTGGCGTGAGCCCTTTTTCAAACAGCAAGCGCATCGGGTCGCCCTCGTAACCAAACGACGGTTGCACGCAGATCAGCACATTGCCAAACTGTTTGCCCAACACAAAAATAGCCTGGCCATTGCTCAGCTGGCGCCCCGGCGCCGGGCCCCACTGCGCCTCGATCTCGCTGAGCCAGCGCTCTCTTTTGACATGCTCATCAACTGAGATCAGGGTGTGCACATTGCCATCGGCACCGTATTGCGCGGCATTGCCCTTGAGCACAGCCTCGCGCAGGTCATCGACGCTGGCCGGCAGTTCGACCTCATAGCCCTGCGACTTCATGGCCCTGAGGGTATTGAGCAGAGACTCAAAAACCGACAGGTAGGCGGCGCTGCCGATATTGCCCGCATTGGGCGGAAAGTTAAACACCACAATCGCCACCTTGCGCTGGGCTTGCTCACTTTTCCTCAGCGCCACCAGCTTGCCGACCCGTGCGGCGAGCATGACCGCGCGCTCGGGGCAGGAGCGCATGTCCTGCGAGTTGTCAGCCGCGGTGAAAGTGCAGGCGTAGTGGCAGCCGGTGCAGGTAACCCCCACCGGGCCGGGGCGACCGCCGAACACAATCGGGCCGGTAGAGCCGTCGAGTTCGGGAATGGCCACCATGATGGTGCTTTCGACCGGCAACAATCCGCGCTCTGAGCCGCCCCATTGATCGAGGGTCTGAAACTCGACCGGATGCGCGGCCACATAGGGCACATTGAGCCGGGCGAGCACCTCTTCGGCCGCCTTGGCATCGTTATAAGCCGGCCCGCCGACCAGGGAAAAGCCGGTCAGGGAGACCACGGCATCGACACAAACCAGGCCATTTTTCACAAAGAATTCGTCAATCGCCGGCCGGGAATCCAGACCGGACGCAAAGGCCGGTATCACCCGCAGTCCACGCGCCTCCAGCGCTGCAATCACACCGTCGTAATGGCCGGCATTGCCCGACAGCAAATAGGAGCGCAGCAGCAGAATACCGACCGTTCCGACAGTTTTCGCGCTTGCCGGAGCTGGCAGTCGGTCGGCTTGTGCAGCGTAGCGTCCGGCCATGCGTGGGTGATAAACACCGAGCTCCGGGTATTCCACCGGGGGGGCCACTTTGCTCAGGCCCCGCAGGACTTTGCGCGGCCCGTCAGCACCGCGATCAACGGCATGGCGCACCAGGTTGAGCACGTTGTCATCGGAGCCGCCCAGCCAGTACTGAAGCGTCATGAAATAGGCCCGCACATCCTGTGCTGTACCTGGGATGAAGCGCAGCATTTGCGGCAAACGGCGCAGCATTTTCATTTGCGCAGCGCCCCCTGTGGCAGCCTTGTCTTTGCTGCCGCCACGCAGTTTTTTGAGCAAGGCCATCGGGCCGCTGGCGGGCTTGTCCATGTCGAAATTGCCCAGCCGGGTCAGCTTGACCACCTCGGCCGCAGACGCCATGCAAATCATGGCATCACAGCTCAGTCGGCGGCGGCGCAGGTCATCCAGAATTGGCAGGAAATGGTCCTCCAAAAACAGCATGCCGGCGATCACGATGTCGGCCTGGGCAATGTCGGCCCGGCAGCGGGCAATGGCAGCCTCGTTGCCGGCGTATTCAGAGGCGGCATGCAGGTTTACTGTCAGGCTTGGCAACTCCTTGGCCAAAACCCGTCTGGCCCGGTCAACCGAGCTCGCCAGGTGGGTGTCCATGGTCACAATAACCAGGCGAAGCGGGACCGTTGCAGGGTGATTTTTCATGCTAGCGTCCAAAATGCGCCTTGGCTTCATACAGGGTTTCGACCGTGATCAGGGACACGCCCTGCTCGAGCGCGTAACGCTCGGTGTTGCGCTTGGCCTTGCCCCGCACAAAAAACGGAATTTTCTTAAGTTCGCGTTCGGCATCCCCCGCCCACTGGGCCAACGCATCGCTGAGCGGGCCAGCCACAGGCTCAGACTTGGCGGCTTGTGGCTCAAGGGCCGGGGCGGCTTGGGCCGCTGCTGCTGCCAGCTCCGGCTCGGCTGTTTTTGACTGATGCAACCCGCCACCATGTCCCCCCAGGTGGGACGGCGCGGCATCCTCATGGAACTCGGAGTCGCCGCGAAACATGCCGATCAAGTGCTCCTCAAGCCCCATCATCAGGGGATGGACCCAGGTGTCAAACAGGACATTAGCCCCCTCAAAACCCATTTGCGGCGAATACCTGGCCGGGAAGTCCTGCACATGCACCGGCGCCGAAATAACCGCGCAGGGCACGCCGGCACGTTTGGCAATATGGCGCTCCATCTGCGTACCGAGCACCAACTCTGGCTGCAGTTCAATGATGCGCTCCTCGATCTCCAGGTAGTCATCGCTGATCAAGGGCTCCACATCGTACAGCTTGGCTGCCTCGCGCACCTCACGCGCAAACTCGCGGCTGTAGGTGCCGATGCCAACCACCTTGAAGCCAAATTCCTGGCTTGCCACGCGGGCCGCCGCCACTGCATGGGTGGCATCACCAAACACAAAAACTCTTTTCCCGGTGAGGTAGGTCGAGTCAACCGAGCGGGCATACCAAGTGGCACGCGCAGCGGCGGAGGCGAGCAACACGCTGGGGTCTAGCCCGGCGAGTTGCGCCACCTCGGCAATAAAGTCGCGGGTCGCACCCACCCCGATCGGGATGGTTTTGCTGAACCCCTGTCCAAACTGCCGCTGCAGCCATTGCGCTGTGAGGGCGGCGATTTCCGGGTACAGAACAATGTTGAAATCAGCATCACGCAAGCGGCCCAAGTCTGCCGGCGTAGCGCCCAGCGGGGCAACCACGTTGACATCAATCCCGAGTTGGCGCACCAACTGGCTGATCTCCTGCAGATCGTCCCGGTGCCGAAAGCCCAGTGCCGAGGGACCCAGAATATTGCAGCTCGGCCGCTGGCCTTCAGGCCGGGGCGTCTGGGGCCGGGCCGGGCCAGCCAGGGCGCGCACCATCTGGTAAAAGGTTTCCGAGGCGCCCCAATTTTCTTTGCGCTGGTAGGACGGCAGTTCAAGTGCCACCACGGGCACCGGCAGGTCGAGCGCACGGCACAAGCCACCAGGGTCATCTTGAATCAGCTCTGCGGTGCAGGACGCACCGACCATCATGGCCTTGGGTAAAAAGCGATGGTAGGCCTCGCGCGCCGCATTTTTGAACAATTCTGCGGTATCGCCCCCCAGGTCTCTGGCCTGAAAAGTGGTGTAAGTCACTGGCGGGCGCTTGGGCAGGCGCTCGATCATCGTGAACAACAGGTCGGCATAAGTGTCCCCTTGGGGCGCATGCAACACGTAGTGCACATCTTCCATGGCGGTGGCAATCCGCATGGCACCCACATGGGGCGGTCCTTCGTAAGTCCAGAGCGTGAGTTGCATGGCCGGCGTTCTCAAGCAGCCAGCCGCATGCGGCGCAGCAGGGGTCGGCTAAAAAGCTCGGCCAAGTCGGCCGCCTGGTCATAACCCTGGATCGGCGTGAAGACCAGTTCAATCGCCCATTTGGTGGTCAGGCCCTGGGCCTCAAGCGGGTTGGCCAGGCCCAGGCCACAGACCACGACGTCAGCCTTGGCGGCGCGACAGCGGTCGAGTTGTTTCTCGACATCCTGGCCCTCGGAGAGGATGGTGCCCGCAGGCAGGCAGGCCAGCTCTTCGGCCAGATGTTGCCGGTGCAGGTAGGGCGTGCCGACCTCAAGCAGGACCATGCCGAGCTCTCGCGACAGCATGCGCGCCAGGGGGATTTCAAGCTGGGAGTCCGGGAAAAAGAATATTCGCTTGCCTGCCAGCGCCACCTTTTGCCTCGCCAAAGCCTGGGTCGCACGCTGGCGGGCGGTTGCAGTGGCATCCTCAAAACTAGCCGCAGACACATCAAAGGCCGTGGCAGCGGCTTGCAGCCAGGCCGTGGTGCCCTCAACCCCGAGGGGGAAGAGCGCCGCCAGACGTTGGGCGCCGCGCGACTCAAGGGCGCGCGCGGTGTCCGCCAAAAACGGTTGTGCCAGCAAAAACCGGGTGTTTGCGCCAATGGCTGGTAAATCTAAAGCACTGCGAGGCGGGAAAAACCGCACTGGGCCCAGCCCCATCTGGGCAAACAAACGCAAAAACTGGTCTTCCACAACGTCTGCCAGGGCGCCCACCACCAGCAGCGCAGGAGCCGCATCTGGGGCGGACTGGGGCAGGGTTGGCACCATCGCGGCCAGGCAAGCGTCCTCCCCCTGGGTGAAGGTGGTTTCAATGCCACTGCCCGAGTAGTTCAGCACCCTGACTCGGGGGGACAGGCCAGCCGAGAGCCGGGACGCGGCGCGCGACAGGTCCAGCTTGATCACCTCAGAGGGGCAGGACCCGACCAAAAACAACAACTTGATTTCTGGGCGGCGCTCGATCAGACGGGTCACCACCCGGTCGAGCTCAACATTGGCGTCGGCCAGACCAGCCAGATCTCGTTCATCAATGATCGCAGTTGCAAAGCGGGGCTCGGCAAAAATCATGACCCCGGCCGCTGACTGGATCAGGTGCGCACAGGTGCGCGAGCCCACCACCAGAAAGAAGGCATCCTGAATCTTGCGGTGTAGCCAAATGATGCCGGTGAGGCCACAAAACACCTCACGCTGCCCCCGCTCCCGTAATACCGGCGCGTCGGTGCAGCCGCTGCTAGCCTGGACTTGAATCGGTATCACTGCGCTCATGCGGCCAGCCCCGGCTGTCCCTCTGGCGCGGCTAACCTCTGCGCTCCGTCTAGGCGCGCAGCCCGCAACTTCAGCAAAAATTGCACCGCATTGATCACATAGGCCGCATAGGCAGCCAAGGCCAGATACATCAACTCGAGCGGGCCCAGGGCCTGCATGAACAGGGCCACCAAGTAGGCGGTGTGCAAAGCCAGCACCAACATGCTGAAGACGTCTTCCCAAAAAAAGGCCGGGGCAAACAAATAGCGGCCAAAAACCACTTTCTCCCATATACAACCGGTCACCATGATGGCGTAGAGGGTCAGGGTTTTGAGCACAATCGAATATTTGGCAGCGTCCAGACCCTCGCCGGTGACCAAAAACCGCAGCACCAAGCCCAGGCTGAGCAAGAAAACCAAAAACTGAAGCGGCGCAAGCACCCCCTGCACCAGGGTCCAGACCGATGCGTCACGCCGAACTCGCTCCTCGGGCGTGTAAAGCGGGCGCGCCAGCCTCACCCGGGGCTTGGCTAGCTGCTGCTGTTTTGTCACCTGCATTGTCTCCATGGGTGCAAATTTAATCGCCAAATCCAATACTGTCAACTTATTGTGACGTAAATTTAACTTGACATGCTGGTCAGACGGTGTAAAGTTTTGTCCCAGACAGATCGGAAATGCTTTGACAGCGCCTGCTCATCACTGTAGAACACACTGTCGAGCAGGCTGAACACCGTCATCCGGGATGGCAGTGGGCAGTTTCTGGATAAAAAAACAGCAGTCTGGCGGCCAAAACCCACGGCCGCCACTAAAAAACCCGCATCACTGCGGTAAGCGAGGAAACGAGACATGGGTTCTTTCAGTGAGGACGAGTCGTCGAATGATGGTTATGAACAGCATTCTTTCCCTGCCGAGATCGGGCGGGACCACAGCCAGGGGCAGCCCGCTCAGTTGGCTGGGGCGAAAGACGAACGGGTAGAGAGTCGCATGGCCGCACTGCTTCAGACCATCGAGCAGGAAATCATTCCGCGTCTGGTGCTCGCGCACCGTGATCCGCAGGCCTGTCTGCCCTATCCGGCCCTGGAAGGCCAAGGCATAGGTCCAGAGGATGTTCTGGCGTTCTCGAAGTTAGCTCTCACTGCGGATGAACGCGCTGCCTTCCAGTGCATTGAGTCTATTCGCGCCCGGGGTATCTCGTTAGAAAGCATCTACATCGATCTCTTGGCACCGGTTGCCCGGCACCTTGGCGAACTCTGGAACCAAGACCTGTGCGACTTCACTGATGTCACCCTGGGGCTGGGTCGGCTGCAACGCATTTTGCGCGAGATCAGCGCGAGCGCCCAGTTGCCTGAGCTGCCTGCGGCTGACGGCCACCGTATTTTGCTATTGCCCGGCCCTGGCCAGCAACACACCTTTGGCCTGTCGATGGTGCGGGAATTTTTTCGGCGAGCCGGCTGGAACATCTCCGGCGGCGCAACAGACAGCCATGTCGACCCTGCCCGGCTGGCCAAACGCGAGCATTTTGATGTTGTTGGGCTGTCCTTTGGCGACGAGACCAAACTCGGCGCCTTGGGAAAATGCATAAGCAACATCCGGGCTGAGTCGATGAACCGGGCTGTTGTGATCATTGTTGGCGGGCCGCTTTTTGTCGCCCAGCCGAGTTATTGCGAACTTGTTCAAGCCGATGCCATCATCACCGAGGGGCGAGAGGCCCCGGCCATGGCGCAGGATTTGGTGAGTCGGTTTCGCAAATCCAGCCAGCGCCAAGCCTAAGCGAAGGCCACCCCCAGTTATTTCCCAGAAAGAATCGAATGCTCCAGACCAATCCCGAAAAGCCGAATGGCTTGTTTGACATGCCAGAGAAATTCTTGGCGGGCTTGGGCTCGGATGTCACCTCCAGACTGATTGCTGCCGCGGCCGACCTGGTGTTGATCGTCGATGAGGCTGGTGTGATCCAAGACCTGGCCTGTGGCAGCGATGATTTACGCAGCCATGCCCAACAACAATGGCTGGGCAAGCCCTGGTTGCAAACTGTCACGGTAGAGAGCCGGCCCAAGGTTGAAGCCATGCTCAAGGAAGCCAGTGCCGGGGGCAGCGCCAAATGGCGGCATGTCAATCACCCGTCCAGCGTGGTTGACGGGGACGACATGGCGGTGTCTTACAGCGTGGTGCCAGTGGGTCCGCCCGGAGAACAAAAAAGCCCGGGCGCTGGGCATTCGGTTGCCTTTGGACGAGATCTGCGCGCCCAAATGACCTTGCAGCAACGACTGGTCAGCGCGCAAATGTCGATGGAGCGCGATTACTGGCGCCTGCGCAATATTGAGACCCGCTACCGACTGCTTTTCCAGGAGTCAACCGAGGCGCTGATGATCCTGGATGCCGGCAGCGAACGGCTCGAAGAGGCCAATCCGGCCGCCTTTCGCCTACTCGGTGAAGGCGCACGCCGAACCGCCTGGACTTTGTCAGACAGCCTGCGCATTGACAGCGCCCGGGACCTGCAACAGTCGCTCGCACGGCTGCGCAGCAGCGGACGACCAGAGTCCCTCAGCCTCACACTACTTGACAGCGCGGATGCTTTGAGCGCAACCGTGTCGCTGTTTCGCCAAGAGAACTCGACTCATTTCATGGTGCGGTTGGGGCGTTCGCCCGACAGCACCCCGCGCGACGATGAACGCAACCGGCAGCAAATCAGCAATATTCTTGAGAGCGCCCCCGACGCCTTGGTAGTCACCGACCTGAGCGGCCATGTACTCACCGCCAATCGCGCCTTTCTTGAACTCGTGCAGGTCGCTAGCGAAGAACAGGCGCGTGGCGAGTCACTCGAAAAATGGCTGGGCCGCAGTGGCGTTGACCTGAATGTCCTGATCGCCAATCTGCGGCAACGTGGCTCGGTGCGACTGTTCGCCACACGAATCAAGGGCAATTACGGCTCTATGGCAGATGTGGAAATCTCGGCAGTTTCCGTGAGCAGTGGCGAGGATCCCTGCATGGGCTTTGTCATCCGTGATGTCGGCAGACGCCTGCCGGCTGATGCGCGCGCCCAAAAAGAGTTGCCCCGCTCGGCCGGCCAAATGACCGAACTCGTCGGCCGTGTGCCGCTGCGCGACATCGTTCGTGAAACCACCGACCTGATCGAGCGCCTGTGCATTGAGGCGGCGCTGGAACTGACCTCGGACAACCGGGCCTCCGCGGCCGAAATGCTGGGACTTTCCCGGCAAAGCCTGTATGTCAAGCTGCGCCGCTTTGGCCTTGGTGATCTAGATCCAAGCCCTGGCGGTGAATGAGCAACAGGCAGAAAAATAAGTGTAAGTTCTAATTGACACCGTGAAGTGTCAAGGGTAAAAACACAGGGTATGAATGCCCCTGCGTTGTCCGCTGTTACCGAGCTTTTCAAGCCAATTACCTGGTTCCCTCCCATGTGGGCGTTTGCCTGTGGCGTGGTTGCCTCTGGCCAGTCGGTGCAGGACAAATGGTGGCTGGCCGTGTTGGGCATTGCGCTGGCCGGTCCTTTTGTATGCGCCACCAGCCAGGCCGTTAACGACTGGTTTGACCGCCATGTTGATGCCATCAACGAACCGCAGCGGCCCATTCCCTCGGGTCGTATACCCGGACGCTGGGGTCTGTACCTGGCCATCGGCTGGACTGCCGTCTCTTTGCTGGTGGCCACGGCTTTGGGGGTTTGGGGCTTCTGCGCCGCGGCGCTGGGCTTGGCCCTGGCCTGGGCCTACAGCGCGCCGCCCCTGCGTCTCAAACAAAATGGCTGGTGGGGCAATGCCGCCTGCGGTCTGAGCTACGAGGGCATCGCCTGGGCCACTGGCGCCGCTGTAATGGCTGGGGGCAGTCTGCCAGCCGGCAAATCGCTGGTGCTCGCCGGGCTTTACAGCGCAGGCACCCACGGCATCATGACCCTCAACGACTTCAAGGCTGTAGCAGGAGATAGGCAAATGGGCGTGCGCTCCTTGCCGGTGCAATTGGGCGAACAAGGCGCCGGCAGTGTGGCGTGCTGGCTGATGGCTGTGCCGCAAATTGCAGTCGTCTTGCTGCTGTTTGGATGGGGCCAAGCGGGCCACGGCTTGGCAGTTGGCCTGCTGGTGGGGCTTCAGGTGCTGATGATGGGCCATTTTTTGACCCGGGTCAGTGCGCGGGCGCTGTGGTACAGCGCTTTTGGCGTGCCACTGTTTGTGGCGGGCATGATGGTTAGCGCTTTTGCCCTGCGGGGGCTGGCAGCACCCCTATAAACCAGCGCCAGTTGTTGCGAACCGGGAACTTGCCGACTGCTGAAGCTCAAGCTCCCAAGGTATGACATAAAGGTGACAGACATGGAGCAAACTGAATCATTTGATGTGGTCGTCATTGGCGGCGGTCCCGCAGGCGCGACTGCGGCCGAGCAGCTGGCGCAAAACGGCTACTCTGTGCTGCTGCTCGACCGTGCCGGCCGCATCAAGCCATGCGGCGGGGCGATACCGCCGCGGCTGATCAAAGACTTTGCGATCCCAGACAGCTTGCTGGTCGCCAAAGCCCGCTCTGCACGCATGGTTTCGCCCACCTTCAAGCAGGTGGATATCCCGATCGACAATGGTTTTGTGGGCATGGTTGACCGGGCCGACTTTGACGAATGGCTGCGCGTGCGGGCTCAGGCCCAAGGTGCCAAGCGGCGCATTGGCACCTTTGAGCGTCTTTCGCGAGACCCTGACGGCGTCAGCGTGGTGCATTTTCAGGCCCGTGAAAGCAACAAACGTGGCGAGGGCTTTGCGGCACGGGTGCGCGCGCGCGCCGTCATTGGCGCCGATGGCGCACGCTCCGAAGTGGCGCGTCAGGCCATCCCCGGGGCAGAGCGCACCAAATATGTCTTTGCCTACCACGAGATCATCCGCGCCCCTGCGATCAAACCAGCGGGCTATGACGACACCCGCTGCGATGTTTTCTACCACGGCGCCATGTCGCCAGACTTCTACGGCTGGGTGTTCCCCCATGGCGACACCCTGAGCGTTGGCACCGGCAGCGCAGACAAGGGCTTTTCTTTGAAAGGCGCGGTCGAACGCCTGCGCCAGACCACCGGGCTGCAGGGAGCCGAAGTGTTGCGTCGCGAAGGTGCACCCCTGCCCATGAAACCCCTTCCGCGCTGGGACAACGGGCGGGATATTGTGCTTGCTGGTGATGCCGCTGGCGTTGTAGCGCCAGCCTCGGGCGAGGGAATTTACTATGCCATGGTGGGCGGTCAGCTGGCTGCAGAATCGGTTGCGCAACTCTTGAAGACTGGTGATGTTTCGTCCTTGAAGCTCGCGCGCAAGCGCTTCATGAAAGCCCACGGCACTGTGTTTTGGGTGCTGGGCATCATGCAAAAATTTTGGTACAAAAATGATATCCGGCGCGAGCGTTTTGTGAAAATATGTGAAGACCGCGATGTGCAACAACTCACCTTCGACTCTTACATGAACAAAGAGCTCAAGCGCCAAAAGCCCATGGCACATATCCGCATCTTCTTCAAGGACCTGGCCCACTTGCTCGGTCTGGCCCGGGTGTGAGCCAGCCTTGACGCCGCCCCAATGGGCAGGCGATGTCCACCTGGTGGACCTGGTGATCGGCTTCACCGTACTCGAAGGCCTGCTGATTGCCGCCTACCACCGCCTAACAGGCCGCGGCCTGGCACCTGCGGACTATGCCCTCAACCTGCTGGCTGGCCTATGCCTGATGTTTGCGCTGCGCTGCGCATTATTCGGCTGGCCCGAGCTCTGGATCATGTTGTTTTTGGCATCCTCCGGGGTGGCACACGGCACTGATCTTGTGCTGCGGTGGCGGCGGCGTGGGCAGCAGCTTCAAGCTGGCTTTGATCTGGATCATTAAGGGGAGATGTGCGCGCAAGGCCAATTTCGCAGTCAGCTCGCCATCGTCCTGATCTTGCGTGGTACGCCCCACCATTTAAAGTCAAGGGCCAAGTCGGCACTAGGTAAACCCTAGGGTAACTTGGCTCACTTTGCGGCTATGCTAAGCCCTAGGAGGTCTGAATATGAAAGTGTTATTGGCTCTGTCCAGGGGGATAGACAAACTCAACGACAAATTCGCAATTCTGGCGACTTGGGCGGTGCTCGCCTCATGCGTCATCAGCGCGCTCAACGCCACGGTGCGTTATGCCTTCAACTACAGCTCCAACGGCTACACCGAAATTCAGTGGTACCTGTTTGCCGCCGTGGTGATGCTCGGTGCTAGCCAAGTGCTACGGATCAACGAGCATGTCCGGGTCGACGTGCTGTACGGTTTGTATGGCGGGCGCGGGCAGGCCATCGTTGATTTGCTGGGTTTCATCTTCTTTCTGATGTGCTCAATGTCGGTCCTGCTGTATTACTCGTGGCCTTTGTTTATCCGTATGTACCTTTCAGGAGAGATGTCCAACAATGCGGGTGGCCTGATTCGATGGCCGGTGATGTTGCTGCTGCCCGTGGGCTTTACGCTCATCTTGCTGCAAGGCCTGTCTGAGATCATCAAACGTCTGGCCTGGCTCAACAACAGCTACGACGGTGATTTCCATTACGAGAGGCCGCTGCAATGACGATGCAAGAATTTGCGCCGCTGATGTTTGGCGGGCTGATTGCCATCATGTTGATAGGCTTTCCGGTCGCGTTCTCGTTGGCAGCGCTGGGTCTGGGCAGCGGTTATTTTGCTGTGTACATGGGCTGGTTTCCCCAATCTTTCATGACCGCGCTGCCACTCAATGTGTTTGGTATCTTGTCGAATGACCTGCTGCTGGCGATACCTTTTTTCACTCTCATGGGCACCATTCTGGAGCGCTGTGGTCTCGCCGAAGACATGCTCGACTCGATGGGGCAGATGTTTGGTACTGCCAAGGGAGGCCTCGGTTATTCTGTCATCATCGTTGGCTTCATCCTGGGGGCTATTACCGGCACCGTCGCCGGTCAGGTGATCGCCATGGCCATGATTTCCCTGCCGGTGATGATGCGCTGGAAATACAACATGCGCTATGCCACCGGCGTGTTGGCGGCATCAGGCACTATCACGCAACTCGTGCCACCTTCCCTGGTGCTTATCGTCCTTGCAGACCAACTCGGAAAGTCGGTAGGAGACATGTACAAGGGCGCTTGGGGTCCGTCTATTCTGCAGGTGCTGTTGTTTGCCGCCTACACCTTCCTCCTGACTCGCCTGCGCCCAGACGCACTACCGGGTGTGCCCAAGGAATCGCGCGAACTCAATGGCTGGCCGCTGTACCGAAAATGCCTGAAGGGGATCGTGCCTTCCGCCGTACTGATCTTCACTGTTTTGGGCAGCATGGGTGGGCTGCCAGGCATCAATATTGCCGTGGCTACGCCAACCGAGGCTGGCGCGATGGGTGCGATGGGTGCATTTTTATTGGCCTGGATGAGTAAACGCCTGACCTGGGATCTCACCTGGCAGGCTATGGTCGGCACCATGCGACTGACCGCTATGGTGGTCTACATCCTGATCGGTTCACGTGTGTTCTCGCTTGTGTTCCAAGGCGTGGACGGTGGCATCTGGATCGAACACATGCTGTCTGGTCTGCCCGGCGGTCAGATCGGCTTTCTGATCGCCGTGAACATCTTCGTGTTCTTCCTGGCGTTTTTTCTTGATTTCTTCGAGATAGCATTCATCATCATCCCGTTCCTGGCTCCGGTGGCCGCCAAGATGGGTATTGACCTGATCTGGTTCGGCGTGATGCTTTGCGTGAACATGCAGACCAGCTTCATGCACCCGCCCTTTGGCTTTGCCTTGTTTTACTTGCGCGGAATAGCGGATACGCTGTACAAAAACGGATCAATACCACACAAGGTGGAGTCAAGGGATATCTACTTGGGGTCGATTCCATTTATTGTGCTGCAACTTATTTTGGTCGCGGTGGTGATCTTTATTCCGCAGTCTGTGACCATATTTCTCGACAAAGAAAAGGTTCTCGACATCCAAAAGGCCAGTGACGATATCCAAAATATGAACACGGCGCGCGGCTACAACCAGGTGACAGCGCCCGAGGCGGGCGCGGCTTCAAATCCGGCCGGTGCGGGTGCTGATCTCAAACCCGAAGCCGAAGCTGGCGGCAAGGAAGAAGACCCGATGGCAGCTGTCATGCGCGCTTTGGAAGCTGACAAAAAGAAGTAATCCTGGGCTAGATGGTTCATCAGGGTTTGGCGCGCAGATGGCTGACACATAGTTCAAACAAGCAGTTTTGTCCTGACTCAGGCAAAAATTAGCTTCAGTGCAGTCGCCTGCACCCAAACAGCACCCCAGGTGCGCCTCATGGGCAAGCTCGGTTTATGCCAACCCACGGGCTAACTTGAGCCCGCAACTGTCTCAGCCCTTCCGCTGTCCAAAAAAAACCCGCCGAAGCGGGGTTTTTTTGGAAGCAAAAACCTTACAGCTTGGCAGCCTGCATGTAGTCGTCGAACGCAGCCTCGGTGAAACGGAACCACAGATTGGCATCGCGGCGGAAGGCGCTGAAGTCTTCGTAGATCTTTTTCCAGGCGGGGTTCTTTGCCGACAACTCCGAGTAAGTGTCCATCGATGCCTTGAAGGCAGCATCCATCAAATCTTTGGGAAAACGGAACAGCTTGGTTCCGCCAGCCACCAGTTGCTTGAGCGCAGTGGCATTACGGGCGTCGTACTTGGCTTGCATATCAACGTGGGCATAGGCCGCGGCGGCTTCGACAATTGCCTTGTACTCGGACGAGAGGGCCTCGTAGGCCTTGATGTTGACATGCAGATCAAGTTGCGGGCCGCCTTCCCAGTAGCCCGGGTAGGCGTAATTTTGAGCAATCTTGTTGAAACCCAGTTTTTGGTCATCGTAGGGGCCAACCCACTCAGCTGCGTCAATAGTGCCTTTCTCCAGTGCCGCATAAATTTCGCCGCCGGGGATGTTGGCCGCCACACCACCGATGCGCTCCCAAATCACGCCGGAAAAGCCGCCAGTGCGGAACTTGAGACCCTTGACATCAGCCACAGAGGTGATGGGTTTACGGAACCAACCTCCCATCTGGGCACCAGTGTTGCCCATGGGAAAGCTGATGATGTTGAAGTTGCGATAAAACTCGCGCATCAGCTTCAATCCATTGCCCTCATACATCCAGGCTGTCATTTGGCGGCTGTTGAGGCCAAAGGGAATGGCACAACCGATAGCAAAGGTTGGGTCTTTGCCAAAGTA
>BJGT01000003.1:0-16957 GCA_014190675.1 Comamonadaceae bacterium
GTGTTGGCCAGGGTCTTGGCAGCACCACCGCCCAGCCAGGTTGCAGAGGCCTGGGCTGCGTTGTCAGGAAAAATGAACTGGGCCATGGCTTCGGGCACATCCACCTCGTCGGCTTTGGTCCACTTGGCTACGGCCTTGACCTGCGGCGAGCCGACAGTCCACTTGGCGCTGTTGGCGCGGTACTCGGCATCGGCTTTGGAGATGGCCTTGATCAGTGCCACCACAAAACCTTTGTGCTCGGCCGCCCACTTGGCGTTGACCACCAAGCCGTCAAAGGTAGGATAGCCCAATTTGCCCACGTCACCCGAGGTGGCTACCGCCTTGCCGTTGCGCTTGATCTTGGACATCACCGGATCCCAGATGAAGGCGGCGTCAATGTCGCCGCGCTCCCAGGCTGCTGCGATTTCTGGCGGGCGCATGTTCAGCACATTCACCCCCTTGGGGTCAACACCGTTGAGTTTCATACCGACCATCAGGGAGTAGTGGGCGGTCGAAACGAAGGGAGTGGCAACCTTCTTGCCTACCAGGTCTTTCCAGCTGTTCACGCCAGAACCGTTGCGCGAGACCAGCACATCTGAGGCTGCGATGTCGTCGAGGATCCAGACCAGTTTGATGTCCTGGCCCTGGCTGGTCGCTGCGGCCAGGGGGCTGGAGCCGACTTCACCGATTTGCACATCGCCCGAGGCCATGGCCTTGATGACATCGCCACCGCCGCCGAACATGCGCCAGTTGATTTTGTAGCCGGTGGTTTTCTCCAGTTCGCCGGATTCCATCACGGTGCGGTAGGGAAAGACCATGTCCTGGTGGGCAAAGGTGACTTCTTTTTTCGCCTGGGCGAAGGGGCTGGACGCCAGCAGCGCCAAAGCCAGGCCAAGCGTGCTTTTGGTCAGCGCGGATAGCAAAGTGTGTTTCATAGATGTCCTCAGAGTGAAGTGTTGATCATGGTGACAGCTGCGTTGGCCGGCGGCCAGACAGTGGCTGAGCTATATGGCCCACTAAAGAGTTTGTTCGCTCGCCCTTGCCAAGAGAAGAGCCAGTTCTTTCTGATGATAGTGCCAGTTGCTGGCCAAGAGCGCACCCAAGCGGTGCTTTTTTTGAGAGAAAATGGGGCTTATGTCAATGGGTCGCCGAGGATTTGTTTTTTGAAAACCATGCTGCCCTTTCTGCTGTGGTGGCCCCGTGTGAACCGGCACAGCCTGCGCTGCGACCTGCTTGCCGGCCTGACCGGTGGCCTGATTTTGGTGCCTCAGGGCGTGGCCTTTGCCACCATCGCCGGCATGCCGCCAGAGTACGGTCTTTATGCTGCCATGCTGCCGGCGATTGTGGCGGCCCTGTGGGGCTCGTCCTGGCACTTGGTGTCTGGCCCCACCACTGCCATCTCGATAGTGGTGTTTGCCACCATGAGCCCTTTCGCGCCAGCGGGCAGCGAGAGTTATGTGAGCCTGGTACTCACGCTGACCTTTTTGGTTGGACTGTTTCAATTGCTGTTTGGCCTGCTGCGTTTGGGCACACTGGTCAACTTTGTGTCGCACACCGTGGTGGTGGGCTTTACAGCGGGCGCCGCAGTGCTGATTGCGCTGAGCCAGGTCAAGAATTTTTTTGGCCTGGAGATTGCACGGGGCGCGTCGCCGCTGGCTGTTTTGCAGGGCCTGATTCAACAATTCAACGACATCAACCCGTTTATCACTGCAGTTGCCTTGAGCACTCTGCTGGCGAGCGTGCTGGTCAAGCGCTGGGCGCCACGGCTGCCGCACATGATTGTTGGCATGGTGGTTGGCAGCCTGGTGGCGCTGGCATTCAACGCCGGGTGGAGCCTGGAGCATACCGGCATCGGCAGCATGGGCGCGCTGCGTATTGGCCTGCCGCCCCTCTCCAGTCCGGATTTTTCAATCGCCACGCTTGAGCGGCTGGTGCCGGTGGCCTTGGCGGTGGCGCTGTTGGCCCTGACCGAAGCGCTCAGCATTGCCCGCGCCATGGCCATCCGAAGCGGACAGCGCATTGACGGAAACCAGGAATTTATCGGACAGGGCTTGTCTAACCTGGTGGGCAGTTTTTTTTCTGGCTACGCCTCCAGTGGCTCATTCAACCGCAGCGGACTGAACTACGCAGCCGGCGCGCAAACGCCGTTGTCAACGGTTTTCTCGGCGGTGGCGCTGTTACTGATACTGCTGTTTCTGGCGCCCTTGGCCCGCTACCTGCCTACTGCGGCAATGGCTGGCATTCTGTTTGTGGTGGCCTGGGGCTTGATCGACTTTCACCATATCCGCGAGATTATTCTGGCTGGCCGGCAAGAAAGTGCGGTCCTGGCTGTGACCTTTGTGGCGACTTTGACCCTGCAACTGGAATTTGCGATTTACGCGGGCGTGCTGTTGTCTTTGCTGCTCTACCTTCATCGCAGCGCGCGACCGGGCCTGGAAGACCTCAAGCCCCAACCGGGCTCAGGGCTGCCTGTTTTCAGTGCCGCAACCGGCCTGCCCGATTGCCCGCAGTTGAAAATCGTGCGTATCAACGGCTCGATTTTTTTTGGCGCTGTCAACCACCTGCAGGAGGCCTTGCAGCAAATTGATGCACGCGAGCCACTGCACCGCCACCTGCTGCTGGTGGCCTCGGACATCCATTCTGTCGATCTGGCCGGCGCGCAGTTGCTGGCGCAGGAGGCAGTGCGACGGCGTGAGATGGGCGGCGGGCTGTATTTGTTTGAACTCAGGGCTGAACCCCGAGCGATGATGCAGCGCTGCGGCGTGCTCGAGGAAATTGGCGCGCAAAACATCTTTGGTCCGGGCGATGATGTGCTGGGCGAGTTGTACCGACGCCTTGATGCCAGGGTCTGTGCCGGGTGCCAGCTGCGAATTTTCCGGCCCTGCAAGCCGACCCAAACCTGATAGGCTGGAGGCTCTGCTTGAACAATCTAAACATGTTTTATCCGGTGCTGGCGATCCTGCTGGGGTATTTGCTGGGCTCGCTGTCGTTTGCCGTGATCATCAGCCGCATCATGGGTTTGAGCGACCCCAGAACCTATGGCAGCAAGAACCCGGGTGCCACCAATGTTCTGCGCTCTGGCAACCGGGCCGCCGCCGCGCTGACCCTGCTGCTTGATGCGGCCAAGGGCTGGCTGGCAGTCATGCTGGCTGACTGGCTGGGCCGCCCCTATGGTTTGCAAGAAGGCAGCATGGCCTTGACCGGGCTGGCAGCCTTTGTAGGCCACGTGTATCCGGTTTTTTTCCGGTTTGCTGGTGGCAAAGGTGTGGCTACTGCGCTGGGTGTTTTGCTGGGCATCAACCCGCTGCTCGGTCTTGCAACGGCTGCCACCTGGCTGCTGGTGGCCTGGTTGTTTCGTTACTCATCCCTGGCGGCACTCACCGCTGCCCTGATGGCTCCGGCCTACTACGTGTTGGGCGAGGGCCTGGCCTGGTACATCAACCCACGGGTGATGCTGGCCCTGTCTGCCATGTCAGTTCTGCTGCTGTACCGGCATGCTGAGAACATTGGCCGCCTGGCGCGGGGTACCGAATCACGCATGGGCCGCAAAAAAACCAAGCCCTAGCCGGCCGCCGCCTGTCGGGTCTGTGGTGTCAGTCCCGGAAGTTGTTGAAGCTCAGCGGCAGATCGGCGATGTCTTTTTTGATCAAGGCCATTGCCGCTTGCAAGTCGTCGCGCTTGGCACCAGTGACTCGCACAGCATCCCCCTGAATCGCCGCCTGCACCTTGAGTTTGCTGTCTTTAATCAGGCGCTGAATTTTTTTTGATGCCTCAGATTCAATGCCGTTGCGAACCTTGATGATTTTTTTGACCTTGTCGCCGCCAATTTTCTGGGCCTCTGCGGCGTCGAGGTAGCGCACATCGACGCTGCGCTTGGCCAATTTGTTACGCAGGATTTCCTCAATTTGCTCGAGCTGAAAGTCGGCGTTGCCGATCAAGGTGATCTCTTTGTCTTTCACCTCAATGGCAGCCGGCGTGCCCTTGAAGTCAAAACGGGTGGCGATTTCTTTGGCAGTGTTTTCGACGGCGTTTTTCACCTCGACCAGGTTGGCTTCACACACGGTGTCAAAAGAGGGCATGGCAGGTTCCTAAAAATGCGCTGGCATGAGGCCGGATGCGACAATCAGGCCCATGTTAGTCGAGAAAAACGTCCCGCTACAGGCTTGCAACACCTTTCATATCGTGGCTCGGGCCCACACCCTGGTGCGCTTGCGCAGCCTGGTTGACCTGCAGGCGCTTTTGGCCAATCCAGATTGGGCTGAGACACCCAAGTTCGTGCTGGGTGGGGGCAGCAACATCGTGCTCACTGGCGATGTGAAACCGCTGGTGCTCAAGGTCGAGATCATGGGGCGCAAGGTGGTGCGCGAGACCGCCCGGGCCTGGGTGCTGGAGGCTGGTGCTGGCGAGAACTGGCACGAATTTATTGCCTGGAGCTTGGCCCAAGGCTACCCGGGCCTGGAAAACATGGCGCTGATTCCTGGCACCGTGGGCGCCTCGCCAGTGCAAAACGTAGGTGCCTATGGGGTCGAGCTGCAGGACCGCTTTGAGTCCTTGGACGCGGTTGATCTGCAAACTGGCCAGCTCTTTACCTTGAATGCGGCCCAATGCGGTTTTGGCTACCGCGATTCGGTCTTCAAGCATGCCTCGAAACCGCTTGGCTTGGCCGGCCGGGCCCTGATCACGGCGGTACGCTTTGCCCTGCCAAAGCCCTGGAAAGCGGTACTGGGCTATGCCGACCTTGAAAAAAAACGCGTCCAAAGCGGCGTCAACAACCCCAGTGCGCAGCAAATTTTTGACTGGGTTTGCGACATCCGACGCGCCAAGCTGCCCGACCCAGCCCTGATCGGCAACGCAGGCAGTTTTTTCAAGAACCCCACGGTCAGCGCCGAGCAATGCCAAGACATCATCGGCCGGGAGCCGAAAATCGTTCATTACCTGCTGGCCGACGGCTCGGCAAAACTCGCCGCCGGCTGGTTGATCGATGCCTGCGGCTGGCGCGGCAAGTCTGTTGGCAATGCTGGTGTTTACGAGAAACAGGCACTGGTGCTGGTTAACCGGGGCGGTGCCACCGGCGGCGAGGTGATGACCTTGGCGCGCGCCATCCAAACCAGTGTGTACGAGCGCTTTGGCATCATGCTCGAGCCCGAACCCGTGGTGGTTTGAACCCCTCACCACGCGCCGCACCGGCAATATTGGCCACTGCGCCCGGCTGGGTTGCCGCAGCGTGCAAAATCAGCGCCATGAAAAAAATTATGGTTTTGGGTGGCAGCGGCTTTGTCGGTTCGCAGCTTTGTGAAAAATTGGTGCGTCAAGGCTGGCTCGTGACCGTTCCCACGCGGCGCCGAACCAATGCCAGCCATTTGCTGCATCTGCCCGGGTTGACGGTCTTGGAGTTCGATGTGCACAACGAGGGCGACCTGACAGCGGCTCTGCCGGGACACGATGCAGTCGTCAACCTGGTGGCAATTTTGCATGGCACGCAGGCTGCCTTCGACAAAGCCCATGTTGCCCTGCCGGAAAAAATCGCCCGGTTTGCCCTTGCCTCTGGCGTGGCCCATGTGGTGCAGATCAGCGCGCTCGGCGCGCAGGGTGAACAGCCCTCCAGCCCGAGCTCGATGTACTTGCGCAGCAAAAGCCGAGGAGAGGCTGCTTTGATGCGGTCGGCACCCGCTACACCCGACGCCGGCTTTTCGCTCACCATTCTGCGACCCAGTGTGATTTTCGGTGCAGGGGACAAATTTTTGAACCTTTTTGCCCGCCTGCAGCAGATCGCACCCTTCGTGCCTCTGGCAGGCGCGGACGCACTTTTTCAGCCGGTTTGGGTGCAGGATGTTGCTTTGGCCGTGGTTCGCTGCTTGGCCCAGAGCCGCAGCCCGGGCGGGCAGCCGCCGCTGGTGCTGGAGTTGTGCGGCCCCGAGGTCTACACCCTCAAGCAGTTGGTGCAACTGGCCGGTCAACTCAGCGGAGTGCGCCAGGGCCGAGGGCGGCCGGTGTTTGGTCTGCCTGACTGGTTGGCTTGGCCTCAGGCAGCATTGATGGAGCTGTTGCCCGGCGAGCCCTTGATGAGCCGGGACAACCTGGCCTCCATGCGCACGCCCAATGTGGCAGGCGGCAAATTACCGGGCCTGGCACTGCTGGGTATTAGCCCGGCGGCCCTCCCACCCTTGGCGGCGGTTTACCTGACGCAAAACCAGCCGCACCAGGGTATGCAAGGGCTACGCCAGCGCGCCTCTCGCCGTCGCTGAGCCGCATCAAAACCCCGCGTCAAACCGGCTATGAAGATTTGGCTGGGCCGCCGGGCAGGCTGAGCATGTCGGTGCCGATATCCCCGCCGAGCAGCCCGCTGCTGGCATAAATACCCAGCTTGGCCCGGGTGTCCACGATGTCCAGATTGCGCATGGTCAGCTGGCCGATGCGGTCGGCCGGCGAGAACATTGACTCCCCCTTCTCCATGGTCAGTCGTTCTGGGTGGTAGGTCAGGTTGGGCGACTCGGTATTGAGCAGTGAGTAATCGTTGCCGCGGCGCAGCTCCAGTGTCACCTCGCCGGTGATTGCACAGGCCACCCAGCGCTGCGCCGTTTCGCGCAGCATCAGCGCCTGCGGGTCAAACCAGCGGCCCTGGTACAGCAACCGGCCCAGCCGGCGGCCGTTGTCGCGGTACTGCTCAATGGTGTCTTCGTTGTGGATGCCGGTGACCAGCCGCTCGTAGGCGATGAACAGCAGCGCCATACCGGGGGCCTCATAAATGCCGCGGCTTTTGGCCTCGATGATGCGGTTCTCGATCTGGTCGCTCATGCCTAAGCCGTGGCGGCCGCCGATGCGGTTGGCCTCAAGGATCAGGGCCACCAGGTCGGGGTATTCCACGCCATTGAGCGCCACCGGCAGGCCTTCTTCAAAGCGCACCCGCACGGTTTCGCGGGCAATCGCCACGTCGTCACGCCAAAAAGCCGCGCCCATGATGGGGTTGACGATGGTCATGCCGCTGTTCAGGTGCTCCAGATCTTTGGCCTCGTGGGTGGCGCCCAGCATGTTGGAGTCGGTCGAGTAGGCTTTTTCGGCTGACATCTTGTAGCCAAAGCCGGCCTGCGTCATGAAGGCCGACATCTCGGCCCGGCCGCCGAGTTCGTCAATGAACAACTGGTCCAGCCAGGGCTTGTAAATCTTGAGCGAGGGATTGGTCAGCAGGCCGTAGCGGTAAAAGCGCTCGATGTCGTTGCCCTTGAAGGTGCTGCCGTCGCCCCAAATGTTGACCTCGTCCTCCTTCATGGCGGCCACCAGCATGGTGCCGGTGACAGCGCGGCCGAGCGGGGTGGTATTGAAGTAGGTCAGGCCGCCGGTCGAGATATGAAAGGCGCCGCTTTGCAGGGCAGCGATACCCTCTGCGGCCATTTGTGGACGGCAATCAATCAGGCGCGCCAGTTTGGCGCCGTATTGCATGGCTTTGCGTGGGATGTCGTCGTAATCGGGCTCGTCCGGCTGGCCCAGGTTGGCGGTGTAGGCGCAGGGCAGGGCGCCTTTGAGCTTCATCCAGTGCAGCGCGGCGCTGGTGTCGAGGCCGCCCGAGAAGGCAATGCCCACTTTTTGACCGATCGGCAGGTTTTGGAGAATCGTCGCCATGGTAGGTTGCGGTGTTGTTGGGCTAGGCCGTCAATTTTAGGTCAGGCCCTTGAAGCCGAGCCAGGCTGCAGCCGGGTCTGCCAAGCCTCGGGCGCAAAGCCCAGCGTCAGCTCGCCACTTGGCCAGCGCACCGCCGGGCGGCGGATCAGGCTGGGCTGGGCCAGCATCAGGCTCAGCGCAGATGCGGCGTTGCTCACGCTGGCCCGGTTCGCCGGGTCTAGCCGGCGCCAGGTCGTGCCCCGGGTATTGAGCAGGGCCTGCCAGCCCAAACGCTGCGCCCATGCGGCGAGCAGTGCATGGGACGGAGCTTGTTTTTTATAGTCAATAAATTCATGCGCCGCGCCATTGGCAGCCAGCCAGGCGCGCGCTTTTTTGACCGTGTCGCAGTTGGCAATGCCGTAAACCAAGATGGGGGAGGTGGATGCTGTCATGCACCGAATCATGCCACTGGGCGACAATTCCACGCTATGACAACCGAAACACGCACTCTCGCCCAATGGCTGGCCCATTGCGAGCGCTTGCACCCGAAAAATATTGACATGGGCCTGGAGCGAGTGCGCCAAGTGGCAGACCGTATGGGCCTGACTTTTTCCTGCCCGGTGATCACAGTTGCCGGCACCAATGGCAAGGGCTCGAGCTGCGCCATGCTGGAGTCCATCCTGCGTCAAGCCGGCTACCGAACCGGTCTCTACACCTCACCGCACCTGGTGCATTTTGAAGAGCGCCTGCGCTTGCAAGGTGAGCCGGTGCAGGCAGAGCGTCTGACGCTGTCATTTGCCAAGGTGGAGGCCGCCAGGTGCCAGCCGGGCGAGTCGGTGTCGCTGAGTTATTTTGAGTTCACCAGCCTGGCGATTTTGGATGTGCTGGCGCATCACAGCCTTGACGTGGTGATTTTGGAGGTGGGCCTGGGCGGACGGCTGGATGCGGTCAACATCATTGACCCTGACTGCGCCATCATCACCAGCATAGACCTTGACCACATGGAACTGCTCGGGCCGGACCGCGAGGCGATTGGCTTTGAGAAGGCTGGGATCATGCGCCCACGCCGTCCCGTGGTGGTGAGCGACCCGCTGCCTCCGCTGAGCCTGCTCAGGCATGCCCGTGACATTGGCGCAGACCTGTGGCGCGCAGGCCATGATTTCCAGACGGTTGGCGACAAGCAGCAGTGGGGCTGGCACACCAGCGAAGCGCGCGGCGCCAGGCGTTACAGCGGTTTGGCCTATCCGGCGCTGCGCGGTGCCAACCAGTTGCTCAACGCCGCAGGTGTTTTGGCCGCGCTGGCGGCGCTGCGCGAGCGCCTGCCAGTGACCGCGCAAGCGGTGCGCAGCGGCCTGGCGCTGGTGGAGCTGACCGGCCGCTTCCAGATTGTTCCGGGCCAGCCCGCCTTGGTGCTCGATGTGTCGCACAACCCGCATTCGGTGGCAGCACTGGCCGCCAATCTTGACGTGATGGGCTACTTTCCCACCAGCCACGCGGTTTTTGGTGCCATGGCGGACAAGGACCTCGGGCCCATGCTGGCCCGGGTCATGCCCTTGATTGATCGCTGGTATTTTGTTGACCTGCCCACCCCAAGAGCCGAAACAGCGACTGGCTTGATGCACAAGTGGCAGGCCCTCAAACCGCCTAAAACCGCCCTGGCTGGCACCTATGCTGACCCGCAGCAGGGGCTGCAGGCGGCCGTTCTGGCGGCTAACCCCGCTGATAGAATCATTGTGTTTGGATCGTTTTACACCGTTGGCGGGGTTTTGCAGAACGGGCTTCCCCGGCTGCAAGCCCGGCACATGCCAGACCCTTAAACGCCCGCCCCACACCCTATGGCCCTTTTCAAGACCCGCAAAATCGGCGACGATTCTGCAGCTCCGCCGGCCCAGACAGAGAGTGTCGAGGTCATTCGCAAGCGCGCCATTCACCGCCTGCTCGGCTCGGCCGTGCTGGTGTTGGTAGGTGTCGTCGGCTTTCCACTGTTGTTCGACCAGCAGCCTCGCCCGGTGGCGGTCGATATTCCCATCGAAATCCCGGACCGCAACAAGGCGTCGCCTTTGAAGCCGCCAGTGGCCATGGAGCCTGCCGCTGTTGCAGCGGCACTGCCGGCCACTGCCTCAGCGAGCGTGCCAGCTGCAGTGGCAATCCCAGTCCAAAAAACCGAGGAAATATTGCCCAGCACGCCGAATCAGCCGCCACCCAAGCCGGTCGATGAAGGCGGCCGGGTACAGGCTCTGCTGGAGGCAAGTGATCCGGCCAAAGCCGCCTCTGCCCCCGAGTCAGCGCAGCGTTATGTGGTTCAGTTTGGCGCATTCGCGGACGCTGCACGCGCGCAGGAAGTGCGGCTAAAGGTTGAGCGGGCCGGACTCAAGACCTACACCCATGTGGCTGAGACCAAAGAGGGGCGGCGCATCCGGGTTCGGGTTGGGCCGTTTACTGACCGGGCAGAAGCGCTTCGGGCGGCCGAGCAAATCAAGGCGCTAGACCTCGCGGCTACCATTTTGTCGCTGTGACCAAGCCTCAAGCCCGTGCCTGTTCTTGACTGGATCATGCTGCTTGTGATGGCTGTCTCGATGGCCGTTGGCGCTTGGCGGGGCTTGGTTTATGAGGTGCTGTCGGTGTTGGGCTGGCTGGCCGCATTTGTTTTGGCCCAGTGGTTTTCGCCCGGCGTGGCCGAATTTTTACCCATGGGTGGCGCTGGTGAGGCGCTGCGTCGTGCCGCTGGGTTTGTGCTGGTGTTTGTGGTGTGTGTGTTTGCAGCAGCCCTGTTGGCCCGCCTGGCCAGAACACTGTTTTCGATGGTTGGCCTGATGCCGGTGGACCGCCTGCTTGGTGCCATCTTCGGTTTGGTGCGGGCGGCTGTTTTGCTGCTGGCTGCTGCGACAGTGGCCGCCATCACGCCGTTGCACAAAATCGACTGGTGGCAGGAATCATCGGGCGCCGGCCTTGCCACTGGGGCGGTCAAAGGCCTCAAGCCCCTGCTGCCGCAGGACTTTGCAAGATATTTGCCCTAAAGCCGCGGCGCGTTTGCCGGGACGAACTGGAAAACTATGTGTGGAATCGTTGGCCTTGTCAGTAACGCGCCCGTCAATCAGCTGATTTATGACGCGTTGCTGCTCTTGCAGCATCGGGGGCAGGACGCAGCCGGAATCGTGACCCAGCAGGACCGCAAGTTCTTCATGCACAAAGCCAAGGGTATGGTGCGCGATGTGTTTCGCACCCGCAATATGCGCTCGCTGCCGGGCAACTTCGGTTTGGGCCAAGTGCGCTACCCGACCGCTGGCAACGCCTACAGCGACGAAGAGGCCCAGCCCTTTTATGTCAACGCCCCGTTTGGTATTGTGCTGGTGCACAACGGCAACCTGACCAATGCGCAGGCCCTCAAGGCAGAGTTGTTCAGCTCCGACCACCGCCACATCAACACCGAGAGCGACTCCGAGGTGCTGCTCAATGTACTGGCGCACGAAATCGATAAAACCACGCGAGGTTTGCCGCTGTATCCGGCCGATGTGTTTGCCGCGGTGCGCCAAGTGCACTTGCGGGTTCGTGGCTCGTATGCGGTGATTGCCCTGATCGCTGGCCACGGTGTGCTGGCCTTCCGAGACCCCTTTGGCATTCGTCCGCTGTGCCTAGGTCGCAGCGAAGGCGCAGTGATGGTGGCTAGTGAATCAGTGGCCTTGGAGGGCACGGGCCACCAGTTGGAGCGAAATTTGGACCCTGGCGAGGCCGTGTTCATTGATTTGCAGGGCCGGGTGCATGCCCAGCAGTGCGCCGAGCAGCCGGTGCTCAAGCCCTGTATTTTTGAGTTCGTCTACCTGGCCCGCCCTGATTCGGTGATGGACGGCATCTCGGTCTACCAGGCCCGTTTGAACCTGGGCGCTGCATTGGCCAAACGGGTTGTGTCGAGCGTGCCGCCCAGCGAGATCGATGTGGTTATCCCGATTCCTGAGTCCAGCCGGCCCAGTGCGGCGCAACTCGCTCAATTGCTTGGCTTGCCCTACCGCGAGGGCTTTGTCAAAAACCGCTATGTGGGGCGCACCTTCATCATGCCAGGACAGGCTGTACGAAAGAAATCGGTTCGGCAAAAACTCAATGCCATCGCCAGTGAATTCAAGGGTCGCAACGTGTTGCTGGTAGACGATTCAATTGTGCGCGGCACCACCAGCCGAGAAATTGTGCAAATGGCGCGTGAGGCCGGTGCTCGCAAGGTCTACTTGGCCAGCGCCGCGCCGCCGGTACGCTATCCCAATGTGTACGGCATCGACATGCCCACCAGCGCAGAGTTGGTGGCGCACGACCGGGATATTGAAGAAATCCGGCAAATCATTGGCTGCGATGCCCTGATTTACCAAGACGTGGATGCCATGAAGCGCGCGATTGGCTCCATCAACCCTAAAGTGCAGGGCTTCGATGCCTCTTGTTTTGACGGTGTCTATGTCACCGGCGATATCAGCCTGGCCGATATCGACAGGCTCAATGCCAACCGGGTCGCACAGGATGAAGCACAGGACGACACCTCGCGACTGGCGCTGCCTAACCATGAGGACTAGCCATGACTGATAAACCCCTGCCGCCAGGTCTACACCCAGACACCCTCGCCGTGCGTGTGGCAGTGGGGCGCAGCCAATATGGCGAAAACTCGGAGGCCCTCTACCTGACCAGCGGCTATGTGCAGCCCTCGGCTGAGGCCGCAGCCCGCCGTTTTGCTGGTGACGAAGACGGCTACACCTATGGCCGCTATGGCAACCCGACGGTCAGCAGCTTTGAGCTGCGCCTGGCGGCCTTGGAGGGAACCGAAGCTGCCATCGGCACCGCATCCGGCATGTCAGCCATTTTGATGATGTGCTTGGCGCTGCTCAAAACTGGAGACCATATCCTGTGCTCGCGGTCCATGTTTGGCTCCACGATACGACTGATCGGCACTGATTTGGCCCGCTTTGGCGTGTCGTCAACTTTTGTATCCCAGACCGATTTGGGCGCCTGGCAGGCGGCAGTCAAAAGCAACACGCGACTGCTGTTTGTCGAGACCCCCACCAACCCCCTGACCGAGGTCTGCGACATCGCCGCGCTGGCCGACTTGGCACACAATGCCGGCGCAATGCTGGCGGTGGACAACTGCTTTGCCACGCCGGCACTGCAGCGCCCGGTGGTTTTTGGCGCTGACATCATCATGCACTCTGGCACCAAATACCTCGACGGCCAGGGGCGGGTTGTGGCGGGCGCGCTGTGCGCCAGCCAGAAGCTGGTCAGTGAGAAATTTTTGCCGATACTCAAAAGCGGTGGCATGACCCTGGCGCCCTTCAACGCCTGGGTGGTTCTCAAGGGCCTTGAAACGCTCGATCTGCGCATGCGCGCTCAGTCTGAGCGGGCCCTGGCCTTGGCACTGTGGCTGCAAGACCAAGAGGCGGTGCAACTGGTTCATTACCCCGGTCTGGCCAGCCACCCGCAGCACAAACTGGCCATGGCGCAACAATCCGGCCTGGGCGGGGCGGTGCTGTCTTTTGAGGTCAAAGCGGCCGAGCCTGAGCAGGCCAGGCAAAGGGCGTTTGCGTTGCTCGACGCCATGCAACTGGTCTCGCTCTCGACCAACCTGGGAGACACCAAGACCCTGGCAGCGCATCCGGCGAGCACCTCGCACGGCCGATTGACTGAGGCCCAGCGTCAGGCCGCCGGCATTGGGCAGGGCCTGATCCGTATCGCCGTTGGCTTGGAACATGTGGATGACATCAAGACCGATTTGACACGTGGCCTGCGCCAGGCTTGATGACGGATACGCCCAGCATGACAACCCGGACACGCACCCGCTTTGCACCCTCGCCCACGGGCTTTATTCACCTGGGCAACATACGTTCGGCGCTCTACCCGTGGGCTTTTGCCCGGGCCACCGGCGGAGACTTTATTTTGCGTATCGAAGACACCGATCTCGATCGCTCCACCCAGGCCGCTGTTGACGTCATCATTGAGGGAATGGCCTGGCTCGGCCTGAACTATGACGAAGGCCCCTTCTACCAAATGCAGCGCATGGAGCGTTACAAAGCGGTGCTGGCCGAACTGCAGGCTACTGGCCATGTCTACCCCTGCTACACCAGCTTGGCCGAGCTTGATGCGCTGCGCGAACGTCAGACGGTGGCCAAGCAAAAACCACGCTATGACGGCCGCTGGCGGCCCGAACCGGGCAAGAGCCTGCCAGCGGTACCGCCTGGCGTCGCGCCAGTGCTGCGCTTCAAGAACCCGCAGCAGGGCCGGGTAGCCTGGGAGGACCGGGTCAAGGGACACATTGAGATCAGTAACAGCGAGCTCGACGACCTGGTGATTGCCCGCCCAGATGGCACGCCGACCTACAATTTTTGCGTGGTGGTTGACGACATCGATATGGCCATCACCCATGTGATTCGTGGTGATGACCATGTCAACAACACGCCGCGCCAGATCAACATTTTTGATGCCCTTGGGCACCCGGCACCGGTCTATGCCCACCTGCCCACCGTGCTCAATGAGCAGGGCGAAAAAATGAGCAAGCGCAACGGCGCCAAACCGGTCACCCAATACCGCGACGAAGGCTACCTGCCCGAGGCGATGGTCAACTATCTGGCCCGCCTGGGCTGGAGCCACGGCGACGACGAAATCTTCAGTCGAGAGCAGTTTTTGGCCTGGTTTGATCTTGATCACCTGGGCCGCAGCGCCGCGCAGTTTGACGAGGCGAAGTTGCGCTGGGTCAATGCCCAGCACCTCAAAGCGATGGGCGATGAGGCCTTGGCTCTGCTGGTTTCGCAGCAGCTGCAGGGGCACGGCATTGCCGCCGACGAGCGTCTGGCGCGCATCTGCGCGCTGTTCAAAGACCGTTGCGACACCACGCTGGCGCTGGCTGACTGGGCGGCTGCGTTCTATGCCGAGATCGTCCCACCTGCCGATGCGCTGGAATTGCACCTGACTGAGGCGGTGCGCCCGGCAATCGCCCAGTTGGCTCGAAAACTTGCCGACTGCCCTTGGCAAAAGGCAGCGATCGCAGCGGCCATCAAAGAGGTGCTGGCCAACTCCGCACTCAAAATGCCGCAGTTGGCCATGCCGGTTCGATTGCTCGTGATGGGCACCACCCAGACGCCCTCTCTCGACGCAGTGCTTGAACTTTGCGACCGAGAAAAAGTCATGCAGCGCCTGCGGTTTTCATGAAAATAAACGCTATACTTTCTGGCTCGGAAATTAAGGCTGTCAGGGTGACATGGGTTGCAAGCAGTCGTGGTCTGAAGGGGGTATAGCTCAGCTGGGAGAGCGCTTGCATGGCATGCAAGAGGTCAGCGGTTCGATCCCGCTTACCTCCACCAAAATTTTCGGGAATCGGCGGCAACGCCGATTGCGTTGAGACGAAAGTCCAAAGGTTATGACCCCATCGTCTAGAGGCCTAGGACATCACCCTTTCACGGTGAGTACCGGGGTTCGAATCCCCGTGGGGTCGCCAAGTTTTATCGAAAGATGAACCAGGCGCAAGCCGGCAACAACCGGTCCGCAAGGGCAGGTTGCTTGGCTCGAAAGAGCAAAGTTGCCACTACCAGGAGTGGTAGTTCAGTTGGTTAGAATACCGGCCTGTCACGCCGGGGGTCGCGGGTTCGAGTCCCGTCCACTCCGCCAAAGATTGGTTTGTGGGTCCGCAATGGCCTACATTTGCCCCCTATAAGCCCTGTTTCTCCACGGAAGACGGGGCTTTTTTGTTTTCTTTCGTCTTTTCCGGCGTTCTTGAAGCCACGGTCTGGCGTAGGTAGGTTTGTAGGTATGCCGCCCGGCTGCTGTAGGTGGGGTCGCGGGTTGCTGCGCCAGTCTGTACTGTTCTATTTGGCGGAATACAGTTTCTGAATATTGCGTCAACGGGAAACGCTGGCTAGCCGTCCTGTCAAACTGGAAACAGCAAGCGGCGACTTGCCAGCAGAGTTTGGCGGGCCGCTTTCCTGTCAAGGCGCCCGCGTGCCGTTCACCGGCAAGGCGCTTGGCGGCCCGTGCCTTCACGAATCGCGCGGACTAGGTCCTTGGCGCGGTCGGATTCGGACCGCAGGGTGGCCAGTTCGTCGGCGCTCAGCTGTTCGATGTTGTTGTAGTCGAGCTTCCAGCGCCAGTCGGCGCTCCAGCGCTCGGGCGACTGCACCGTCGTGCGCGCCGCAGGCGCCGATTCCAGCACCCGCAACGCCAGTTCGAGCGTTGCGGCCTGCGACGCCTTGTCGTGCGGCTTGCCCGCTGCGTTACCAAGCGGAAAATCGCTGAACAGCACGCGCGGCGTGCCCACATGCTCGGCGATGTCCTTGGCGCAAGCCATCAGCACGGTCGAGATGCCGTGCGATTCCAGGTGCCGGGCCACCAGCGCCAGCGTCTGGTGGCAGACGGGGCAATTGGGCGCCAGCACCGCTACATCCGCACCGTCTTCCTGGCAGCGGCGCAGCAATTCGGGGCAGTCGACCTCGAGCGTGTGGCGCTGGCTGCGGTTGGTGGGCACGCCATGAAACCTTGCCGCCAGCCGCCCGATGCGCCCACTTTCAACGCAGGCGCGCAGAGCCGGCAGTGGAAACCAGCTGCCACTGTCTTCCATCTGCGTGTGCTTGCGGTCGATGGCCACGTGCGAGATGCGCAGGTCATGGTCCGACGCGGTGTCGCCCGAGTACACGGCGTAGAACTTGGCTGCTGCGTTGTAGGCGGCGCCGGGACCCTGGTTGCCCTTGTCCGTCTGGTAGAGCGCGGCCGTGGTGATGAGCGCGACCGTCGCCTGGGCGAGCGCCTTGCCGAGTGGTTGAAACGGCGCATCGGCGTAATGCGCCCACCGATAGGGGTTGCCATAGCCGAGCGCAAGATACCAGTCGCGGGTGCGCTGCATGTAGTTGATCGGCGAGTCGGCGTCGTTCATTTGGGTTGCGGCCCCGGCAAGCCGGCAGCGCGGACGACACGCATCACGTCTCGAAAGACCTCATCGAATGGAGGCAGCTGACTCGTCTGGTGTGCAAGCCGATTGACCCAGAGCCTGCGCAAGCGGTCCTCCTTGGCAGCGATCGCCTGTTCCATGCCTGCGATGACGCGTTTGCGAAGGGCCAGTTTGGCATCAAGTTCGGTGCGCAGTTCGGCAATACGCAGATCGGCGGAGTCGAACAGATGCCAAAGGTCATACAGATCGCGTGGTTCATTGCGCGCCCGGTCACTTAAAGCCAAAAGCTTTTCGACCACGATCTCCTTGATTGCGTAGACCTTCAAGGTTGGCCCCTCGGGGAGGTCGTCGAATCCATCGAAAATTCGGTGGATCGGCCGGTCCGGCAGCGGGAAACACAGAACCTCGTTGATCGTGATGTCGATCTTCACGTCGTTCGGTGCCGGCAGTGGGCCTTGGTAGCGCAGGTAGAACGTATGG
>BJGT01000003.1:17214-20641 GCA_014190675.1 Comamonadaceae bacterium
GTCACGTTCAATGACGGCTTCGGGAATGCGTCGGCCGCCAGCGGTCACCAGCGCGTTGGAGATCAACGATATGTTGCGTTGAGGGATCATCAGCCAATCTTCACGGCATCGAGTTCATTGGGAGCGACGTTGAGTTGAAGCCGCCAGCGTGAGAAAAATGCGCCCTCGGCAGGCAGCAGCGGGTCCAGGCGCTGATAAGTTGCAGTCAGCATTCCATGCAACGGTTCCAGCGCTGCTGTGTCGGCCAGGCCATAGTGTTCCATCAGGTAGCCGAGACGCCGCACGACGGCGCCGATGCCCAGGCTTGTCGCATAGGCTATCAGCCGGTCGGCTTTCAACTCCGTTCGCTTCATCCATAGGCCCTTGGCGACTTCTGTGATGCCGCCAGCAAATGCCGGGTTTCGAAGACCGTCGATGATCGTGCGCTCCATGTCGCTGATCATCACGAAACGTTCCTTGTCGACCCAGTGCTTCATCGTCCCGAACTCTTGCTCTGCGGTGATATGGACAAATCGGAAGTTGTAGCCACCGACCACCTGTGGGCGCACTCGCCGCGTGCAGGACACGTACACGGTGAAGTTTGGCTGCGTCACCATACGGTGCAGTTCGAGCGCAGTGCCGTGCGAGAGGAAGTAGGGTGCGGGGTGGGCGAGTTCGCGCGCGATCAGGTACGGGCTGTCAACGTGCTCGGTTGCTCGGCCAAGTTCGAAGGGCACCAGGTTGTACAAACCCGGCTTTAGCCGCGTCACCAAGCCACGCTGCTGGGCTTTGTGTACGAGATTGCGTGCTGAAGAGTCCGACAGGCCTGTGATCGACCCGACGTCTGCCAGGGTGAATGTGGATCGGCGCAGTTCATTCAGCTCGGTAATTAGCTGCGCGGCTCGCGGCCCCAACGTTTTTTTTGATAGATTATTATATTTTTTGCTCAATTTGATTCTTATTTAAAAACAAAGCGCGCTCCAAATATAACAGAGGCGATCTTGGACAAGGGCGTATGCAC
Source organism: Comamonadaceae bacterium (assembly GCA_014190675.1). Classification (GTDB taxonomy): domain Bacteria; phylum Pseudomonadota; class Gammaproteobacteria; order Burkholderiales; family Burkholderiaceae_C; genus Rhodoferax. The sequence continues at coordinate 18,215 of BJGT01000003.1, forward strand.
GATGTCCGTCAGCTTTGGCAGCCGAGCATCCTTTCGGTATTACAGCAGGAGTTGACTTCCGCCTGTCTGCAAGCTCGGATCGTCAGCCATGAAGGCAGACAATGTCGTTGCGCCGTAGCTCTGAGTGATGGAGCGACTCCCGCCGCTACTGCTCGCTAGTTCCCTTCATTCCAAGGAGTCGACTTGAAAGAACTTAAGACCTACCCCGAAGGCACCCCCTTCACCGGCAAGATCGGTCGCACGGCTGCGACATCGGAGCCAGCCTGGCCGATGCCACAGCGCGCGAAAGACGGCGCGCCCAACGTACTCATGCTCCTGCTTGACGACGTCGGTTTCGCACAACTCGGCTGCTATGGTTCAGACATCGCCACCCCCAACTTTGACCGTCTAGCCGCCGGGGGCTTGCGCTATCGTGACTTCCACACCACGGCGATCTGCTCGCCGACACGCGCTTGCCTGCTCACTGGTCGCAATCACCACTCTAACGGCGTCGGCATCATTCAAGAGATGGCCACCGGTTACCCCGGCTACAACGGCATGGTGCCCAAGGAAAACGGCTTCTTGTCAGAGATGTTGTTGGCACAGGGCTACGCCACCTTCGCGATCGGCAAGTGGCACCTGACCTTAGCCGGCGAATATGCATCAGGCGCGTCCAAAGCGCGCTGGCCGCTGTCGCGCGGGTTCGAGCGGTACTACGGATTCATTGGCGGAAAAACCAGCCAGTGGTCCCCTACGCTGATCCATGACAGCCATTACATTGCACCTCCGTTTACCGGTGACGAGAGCTACCACCTGAATGCAGATCTGGCTGATCGTGCCATCGAATACCTGGTGGACCTGCGCACAGTAGCGCCAGAAAAGCCATTCTTCATGTACTACTGCTTGGGCGCAGGACATGCGCCTCATCAGGTCGAGCGTGAATGGATTGAGCGCTACCGCGGCAAGTTCGATCAGGGTTGGGACAAATGGCGGGAGGCGATATTCGCGCGTCAATTGGAGATGGGCATCGTCCCGCAGAGCACCCAACTCGCCCCACGACCTGATCAGGTCAAGGCATGGGACAGCCTGTCGGTGGATGCCAAGCGCTTGTACGCGCGGCAGATGGAGGTTTATGCCGGATTTCTTTCACAGACCGACCATCACATCGGCCGCTTGATCTCCCATCTGGAGCGCATGGGAGAACTCGACAACACCATTGTCATGCTCGCCTCAGACAACGGCGCTTCCGCAGAGGGCGGCGAGCACGGCTCGTTCAACGAATGCCAGTTCCCGAACCGAATTGAAGCCACTATCGAAGACAACCTCAAGCACCTCGATGAATGGGGTGGCATCAAATCGTTCACAAACTACGCCTGGGGTTGGGCCTGGGCTGGGAACACGCCCTTAAGGCGTTGGAAGCGCTACCTGCACCAAGGCGGAATGAGCGATCCTCTGATCGTGCACTGGCCCAAGGGAATCAAGGCACGCGGCGAAGTGCGCGGGCAGTATGCACATGTGGTCGACATCACCCCAACGCTACTCAACGCGCTGGGTCTTGAGGTGCCAAAGGTCTTAAATGGCGTGACACAGCGACCGCTCGAGGGGACAAGTTTTGCGCACACCTTCAACGATGCGACTGTTCCCACAGCAAAGCGTATGCAGTACTACGAAATGATTGGCTCACGCGCCATCTGGGCGGATGGTTGGAAGGCAGTAGTAGAGCAGCCGCAAGGTGACTTTATGACTGACGAGATGTTAGATGCCCAAAGGTGGGAGCTCTACCATGTCGAGACCGACTTCTCTGAAAGCAATAACCTGGCGGACCAGCATCCCGGGAAACTCAAGGAGCTGATTGATCTGTGGTGGATCGAGGCCGGCAAGTACAACGTGCTGCCGCTGGACTCTCGCATGCAGTTGCGCATGGGCGAACGCAAGCCCTCAACTGTGTCCCAGGGCAATCGCCATGTTTACTACCCCGGCATGGCAGCGCAGTTCGAGTACACCGCGGTCAATCTCAAGAATCGCTCGCACACCATCTCCGCCGAAGTGGAAATCCCGGCGGATGGCGCCGAGGGCGTGCTGTTAGCTCACGGCAGTTGGTTTGCTGGTTACTCGCTGTATGTCAAGAACCGCCGCCTGACCTACGTGCACAACTACCTTGGCCTGGCGGAATACCGAGTCCAGTCAAATGAGGATCTTCCCGCCGGCAAGGCGACACTGCAATTCCGCTTCACCCGCACTGGCGAGCATCAAGGCCGTGGTGCCTTGTTTGTAAATGGCGCGCAGGTCGGAGAAGCTGAGATACCGCGCACCATTCCGGCGGTGATTGAGACATCAGGCGAGGGATTGTGCTGCGGATATGATTCTGGCGTGCCGGTCACGGCAGACTATGTATCGCCGTTCCGGTTCACTGGTCAGCTTGCGCAGGTCGTCGTGGAAACTGGCGAG
>BJGT01000003.1:21024-84101 GCA_014190675.1 Comamonadaceae bacterium
ATCGCCAACCACGCCATCCCCAGTCGGCCCTACGATCCAATCAAGGACTTCTCGCCGATTGCACTGGTCACCAGCGTCTCGGTCGTTGTCACGGTGAATCCCAAATCACCTTCGAATAGCTTCGAGGACATCCTAAAGCGTGCTCAAGCGCAGCCGGGGAAGCTGACCTACGGCACCTCGGGTATTGGGTCTCCCAGCCATATGGCCATGGAGCTGGTTCAATCTATTACCAAAACGGAATTGGTACACGTGCCATTCAAGGGTGGTGCGCAAGCTGTCACGGCATTGATCGGCGAGCAAATTGATATGTTGGTTGATGGCGCTGCTTTTGGTCAAATCAAAGGAGGCCGGCTCAAACCGATTGCAGTCACCGGACCGCGCCTGCCGGCTTTGCCGGACACCCCCGGCATTGGTGAAACAGTGAGGGGCTTCGAGTTCACCAACTGGTGGGGCTTTCTGGCTCCCGTCGGTACACCTGTTGAGGCCATCAACCGCCTCAATGATGAGTTTAAGCAGATTGCCGCACTGCCCGATATACGCGAAAGGCTCAGTGGACTGGGCTTGGCCGCGCGTACCAGCACGCCACAACAATTTGTAGACCATTTACAGATTGAAACCGAGAAAATCGGACGCATTGTCAAAGCGGCGAACATCAAATTCGAATGAGGCTCTTACCAAAGCATGGCGTATGGTCAAAAAATCTGAAACACCTGCGCCCAGTGCTCAACGCACCCACCACTAGCTAGGTCAGAGCGAGTCGGCGGCAACACTGCTTCAGGCTAAATCCTGACCGCGCCGAGCTAAACCTTGAAAGAAAAATCGTTGCGGCCCGACCGATCTTGGCCGCGCATCAGAAACAGGGTTCTTTCCTGGTGTCCAACGCCTAGTTCTTTGTCAATTTGTTGTTGTCGCGCCAGATCGCGGTCAAAGACCGATGTTGTTGGCATAAAGCGCAGGGTCATGCCTCTTCTGGGCTTGGACGACAGATTGGGCTCAGAGCCGTGCACCAGAAAAACGTCGTGCAGCGAAATTTGACCAGCCCTCAGGACAATGTCCTGTGCCTGACTTTCATCGTATTCGAGCGGATCAAGTTCTTGGCTCAGGTTGACGTCCTTGCCCTTGTTCATCCGATGTGTCATAACCCGTCGGGACTTGTGCGAGCCGGGGATAACGCGCAGACAACCATTTTCTGGCGTTGAGTCATCGACGGCGATCCAGACCGTGCAGGTATTGATCGGCCGGATCGGCCAGTAGTCGCCATCCTGATGCCAGGGCGTGCGGCGTCCTTTGAATGGAGGTTTAGCGAAGAAACTGGAATTCCACAGGGCGAAGTCTGGCCCCAGAATTTGTCCAACCATGTCGATCAGGCCTGGTGCTCGAACATAGTTCAAAAAGCACAGGTCATAGGCCAGAACCGTCGGGCACATGTCGGTGAACTCTGGGTGCCTGGCTGTCAATCGGGCGTGGTCGGACTTGATTCCTTCGAGCAAATCGGCGGGAAACTGATAGTCGGGGACGACGATACCGTTTTCATGGTAACTGCGTAACTGGTCTTCGCTCAACATCTTTAACGCTCCGTTTCTCGCTCAGACAATAGAGATTGTAGATATTCTCCCTCCGGCTAAGCTGATGCACCAGCAGCTCATACACCCGGAGAAAATCGATAGTGACCTGCGTGTTCGTTGTCTCGCTCTAGACATAGCGATGCGCGCGCGTCGCAGTTTATCCAAGATAGTAGTGCGGAATCCAGGCTGCAAGATCTGCCCAGAAGACTACCAATAACAAAACGCTAATTTCTGCAATGATGAAGGCCCAACAGTAGCGCACAGTCTCGCTGTATGAGCACCCTGCGATGCTGGTAGCCACGAAAAGCAGCACAGCTACGGGCGGCGTGGTCGAGCCGATTTGTGTTGCCATCACCATCATCAGCCCGAGCTGGAACTCGTCGATTCCGAAATTTCGACCGATAACTACAGCAACCGGAATCATGATGATTAAGATTGCCATCGAATCAACGAACATGGTCAGGAGCAGCATGATGCCCATCAGCAACAACATTACGCCAGTTTTGCTGCCGGTGATGTGCGTGATCGCGTTGAGCACGATGTCATTGAAGTTCAAATACGCGAGTAACCAGCCGAATGCGCCAGCAACACCAATAATCCCAGAAACCATGGCTGTGGTTACGGCAGCACGTATAAAGATTTTTGGTAAATCCCTGAGCTTGAGTATTCGATAGACAAAAAAACCGATAAAAAATCCATAAAAACAGGCAACAACGCCTGCCTCGGTTGCCGTGAACGCGCCCGTAAGGATACCGCCTACAACCAAAACTGGGGCAAGCAAGGCGGGCCACACACTGATGGTTGCGTGGATCACCTTACGCAACACGAACTTGCCAGTTGTTCTTCTGAGTTCTGGAAAATTTTCTGACAACGAGTAGATGTAGATAACGATCATCAGCCCAACCCCGATCAGTATTCCGGGGACGATGCCGCCAAGGAACAGTCCGCCTATCGATACGTTGGCCATCGAGCCGTAAACTATCATAGTCATCGACGGGGGAATGATGGCGCCTATGGTTCCAGCACATGCGACGAGTGCTGCGGCGAATCCAGGCTTGTAGCCACGGTCTTTCATCGCTGGCACGAGGATCGAACCAATAGCCGACGTATCGGCAACGGACGAACCCGATACGCCTGCAAAGACCATAGAGGAGACCACCGACGCATGGGCCAATCCACCGCGCCAATGTCCAACGACTGCCTCGGCGAATTCGACCAGCCGTTTTGAAATCCCACCGGCAGAAACCAGTTCCCCGGCCAGAATGAAGTAAGGGAGCGCGAGCAGGCTGAAATTGTCCAGCATTGCGAACATCTTCTGGGGAAACAATGCAGGAACAAGTCCCGGTTCGATAAGAATGCCGGATAAACCAACGATGCCCATGACCAGCAGTATCGGCACCCCGATGGTGATCAGGGCGAGAAGAAGTACAAACAGGGCGATGAGCATCAATGGCCGTTCAGATCGTCAGGTAAGGGATCTTGCCAGCCGAAATATGTGGCCAGTCGACGTACAGCCACGAAGGCGAGATAGGCGCTACCAAGCACCATGCCAAAGTAGACCCAGTGCATAGGCAAGCCCAGCCCTGGACTGTCCTGGTTGCGTGCTACGACCATGATCGCGAATGTGTAACGAATGATTGCCAGCGCCAGTGCCAGCCACAAGACTTCAGTGAGGAGGCCGATAGCCCGTTGAAATTGGCCAGGAAACTTGCGTAATAGAGTATCCATCCCAAGATGGGCGCCGCGGCGATAAGCTACCGGAATGGCAAGCATGACCATCCAGATGTGACCAAATTTTTGGAATTCCTCGCTCCACGACAGCGGCAGTCCGAGTACGAACCGGTTAAAGACCTGTAATCCGCCCACCAAGGTGAAGGCCAAGAAAAACAAAAATAACGTGTATTCAATAGTCCGGTCTATGCTTCGGAAGAAATTTGCGATCATGAATCCAACCAAACTGCCACCACAACGCGGTGCTTAACTTAGGACAGCCGTGCTTATTTGGTGTCCCGAATGAGTTTCAAAAGATCCTCGGCATTGATCGTCTTGGCAAGTTGATCTTGTAGCGGCCCCGCAGCCCTCAAGAAAGCGGTTTTGTCAATCGTGTTCACGATCATGCCCTTTGCTTTTAGCTTCTCCATCGACTCTGCATCACGCTGGACCGAAAGACTGCGGTTGATGTCCTGGGCCAGTTTGGCCGCGGCAGCAACGACCTGCCGCTCCTTGTCGGTATAGCCATCCCACTCCTTTTTTGATATGACGGTGGCTGTAGCCCCAAACAAATGCTCTGTGAGTGTTATGTACTTTGCAACTTCGTAAAATTTACCCGTGAAGGTGACAGCGGACGAATGTTCAAAACCGTCAAGAACGCCGGTTTGCAGTGACGTATAGACTTCGCCAAACGCCATCGGGGTGGCACTTGCCCCCATCGCATTCAGGGCTGCAACATAGGTGGGCGTCTGGATCGTTCGGATCTTGAGCCCCTTGAGGTCCTCAGGTCGCTTGACTTCTTTCTTGGTGGTGATCACATTGCGGTAGCCCCAGCTATCCTGCCAGCCGATTACTTTCAGCCCAAGCTTCTCGTGTTCTGCGGCCAGGATTTCACCAACTTTGCCATCAAGGACGCGGTGCGCGTGTTCATAGTTCCGCCACATGAACGGAAGATCAAGAACGCCCATTCGTTTGTTGAAATTATTGTGGATCGCACTGCCCCCGACATGAATGGTCGCACCCGCGCCAAGTTGCATACCCTCCACTACCGCTCGCTCTTCGCCAAGGCCATTTGCCGGGTAGATTCGAGCTTCGAGCGTATCGGAATTGCTGTTGATGTAGCTTGCCAATATCCAGGAAACCATGTGGTTGTCATTGGCGACATCGGCAGCAGTAGCGTGGGAAATCTTGACCTGTTTTTTGACCTGAGCGCTAGAGGGAAAAGGTGAGGCCAGCGCCAGCAGCAACGGTAAAAAAGCAAGGTATTGGGACACTTTTTTCATTATTTTCCTTGGGTGGTTCTGGGGTCGGTTGTAGTCTTACAGCGGAATACACATTCAACTGCCTCTCGGCCAGAGTATGGCCTGGTAGTTTTTGTCCGCAATCGGGGAAAACCCCCGAAAGTGTTGCGCTTTGAGTTGGCGCTGATGACCAAGGCGGGCCGATTTCTGCCGACTTTTCCTCGATCAGAGCCGAAATTTTGGCTTGTTTGCGAAGACTCCGGTGAAGACTCTGGGGCATCGCGGGTATAGTGGCAGCGTTCGCGCGCCACTCCTATGATCAATTCAACCATCCGTCAAACACCCCCTCCTCGACTGGCGGCGATGGTATTGCTTACTTTTTTTTTGCAGGCGGGCGTTCAGGCCCAAGAAGATGCCGCCAGGCAGAAAAAGTGGTCGGTTTCCTGGGGCTGGAACCGTGCCGCTTTCAGCAACAGTGACATTCATTTTTGGGGTTCTAACCACGATTTCACGCTGAAGGGCGTGCAAGCTGCAGACCGGCCGGGCGAGTTCAGTTTTGCCAGTTTCTTCGACACCTATGTCAATCCGATGAACATGACCCTGCCGCAAACCAATTTGCGTGTTGGCTACGTCAATTTGCCTGATGTGCTGACCAGCGCCCGGGGGGATAGGGCCGCGCAAAGCTTTATGTACAACGAACTTATGGCTGTTTTGGGCTGGCGTTTTTAGCTTGAACCCTAAGAGATCAAAGCATGCTGCAGGTTGACCAGCGCCCGATTGATAGATTTATAGCCCACTACTCTGAGAGCCATTTGCATCCGTTGAATGAGGCCATTCATTGCATTTGCGTGCCGGCCATTGTGTTTGCTTTGCTGGGCATGGTCTGGTCGCTGCATCCTTGGGCTGCGGTTTTGGTATCGCTGGTTTCACTGGCGTACTACCTTTGGCTGTCGAGGCCATTTGCACTGGGCATGTTGCTGATGAGCTTGGCCATGCTCTGGGGCCTGTCGGCCATCCCGCCCGAGCAGCTTTTTGTGGTGGCTTTGGCGGTATTTGTGTTGGGCTGGATCGGGCAGTTTGTTGGCCACAAGATTGAGGGCAAAAAACCCTCCTTCTTCGATGACCTGCGCTACCTGCTGATTGGCCCGCTGTTTGTGCTCGCCGTGCTGTACCGGCGCCTGGGTATTGTTTACTGATCACCCCTGATGCTGCTAGCCCGTGGCGATGGGCGCTTCGAGCAGGCAGCCGAACTCGCGCGCAAAATCAACCGACACACGAGCATGGACTGCCCCTTGCTGGTCAAAAAAACGCTGTGTGCCGCACAGCGTAAAAACCCCTTCGTGCCATATGTTGGGGTGAATGTACAGGCCCTGGCTGCCATCGAATCGAAAACACACGAAATGCTCTGGGCGTACCTCGTCACCTGGCAGTGCCAGCGGCACCATGAAGGCTTGTCGATCTAGCGGGTAAAACAGTTGGCCGCCGTCGGGGTGGTAATTGGCATGCCAGAGCATGATGCGCTGGGGCGGGCGTTGGTGGGTGAGGTCGGCGTTTTCAGGCAACTCGGCGTAGGCCAGGATGTAGTGTCCGCCCACCGCCTCATTGCGTCCATAGAGAACATCGCCCTGCCATTCGCTCACGAATACGCCTTGGGTGGTGCCGGCTTCGTCGCCCGTGTCCGGATCCACCGGTCGGCGGCCCTGGGCCGGCCATCGGACGATCTCGATCTTGCAGTGCTTGGGGTCTTCCACCAATTTGCCGTAGCCGGCCAGTGTTTCTGGCGTTGCGTCAACCACAGGCATGACGCAACGGGCCAGTGCGCTGGGCAAATTGGGGTGCAGGTAGTCAAGCGGCTGGCTCATCGCATGGCTTTTCTGGTTGGCTCAGCTTGTCCGGGCGCCTCAGATCAAGCTCCGCAGTCCGGTGTACAGCATATAGACCGCCAGCAGGTACAAGACGCTGCCAAAGGCGCGTTTGAGTTGTTTCACCGGCAGACTTTGGGCTGCACGGGCGCCGAGCGGTGCGGTCAGGACACTTGCCATGGCGATCACGCCCAGAGCAGGCAGCCAAACATAGCCCAAAGAATAGGGCGGCAGGCCGGGCAGGCCGCTGCCGGTCATGATGTAACCCGCAACATTGGCTAGCGCAATTGGAAAACCAAGCGCCGCAGACGTGCCCACCGCCTGGTGGATCGCTACATTGCACCAGGTCATGAAGGGCACGCTGACAAAGGCGCCGCCAGCGCCAACTAGTCCAGACAAAAATCCGATGATTTCTCCCGCTGCAAACAGGCCTGCAAGGCCGGGTACTTGGCGCGAGGCAGCAGGCTTTTTATCAATAAACATCTGGGTTGCCGAAAAGCTTACAAAGGCAGCAAAAAACAGCGCCAGCCAAGCGCCTTGGAGGACCGCAAACACTGCAGCGCTGGCCAACGCACCGCCCAACAAAATGCCGGGGCTGAGCCCCTTGACCAGGTCCCAGCGCACATTGCCGCGTTTGTGGTGGGCCCGCACACTTGAGATCGAGGTGAAAAGTATGGTGGCCATGGAGGTGGCTATGGCCATCTTGACAGCCAAGTTGTCGCCCACGCCCCGGTGGGTTAACGCCACGGTGATGAAGGGCACCATGATCATGCCCCCGCCTATGCCCAGTAGGCCTGCCAGAAAACCGGTGGCAAGCCCCAGCAGGGCGAGCTCAACAATCAGCAAGGGCTCTAGCATGGGCGTGGCTGAGCGGATTGCCGGGCTCTGGTCTTCTTAGCTCAAGCGGCTGCCGGAGGCCAGGCCTTGCGAGCGCGCGTAGTCTGCAGCAGCCATCTTTTTTCCGTCTTCCGCGCGTACTTTGAGGACCTCAACTTGCCCGCTGTGCGCGGTGATGAAGACCGATGTGTCGCTGATCTGCGTGATCTCGCCCGGCTTGCCTTTGCTGTCGCCGTAGCGGCCAATGCGGTGTTTGATGCAGTCAAAAAGAAACAATTTTTTATCGCCCACCAGGCTCCAGGCTCCAGGTGCGGGGTTGCAGGCGCGGATCAGGTCGTACACCAGATCGATGTGTTGGGCCCAGTTGATTTTTGATTCCGCTGCCAAAAACCAGCCCTCGTAGCTGGCCTGCGATTCGTCCTGCACCCATGTTTGCCCATTCCCTGAGACGACCGCGTCGGCAGCCTCAAGCAATGCAGTCACGCCCATGGGAAACAGTTTGTTGAAGTACACGTCGCCCAGGGTTTCATCCGGTCCGATAGCACAGGTTTTTTGGCTGATAACAGCACCTTCGTCGAGACCGTCCGTGGGCCGGAAGATCGTCAAGCCGGTTTGTTTTTCACCCCTGGAAATGGCCCAGTTGATGGCCGATGGCCCACGGTATTTTGGCAACAAAGAGGGGTGAAACTGCAGGCTTCCATGCTTGGGAATTTGCAGCAGTGATTGCGGCGCAAACTGCACCACATAGGCCATGACGCCCAGGTCTGGTGCCAGAGCCTGCATCGCCTCATGGGCGGCGCTGCCCGTCAAATTATCGAACTGAAACACCTGCACGCCGCGCGCCAGGGCTTCGAGTCGCATCGCGTCGGGTTTGCTGCCAGGCTTTTCTGGTCGGCAGAACACGCCGGCCACCTGGTCGCCTCGGTTGACAAAGGCCTCCAGCACGGCCTTGCCAAAATCCTGCTGTCCGATGATCACGATTTTCATGGTGGGCTCGCTCGGTTTGAGGTGGTCGCGCGTCAGATGACCTTGGCTTCGCGCAGCGCAGAAATATCGCCCGCCGAGTAGCCCAGTTGTTCCAGCACCTCAACCGTGTGTTCGCCCAGCAAAGGCGAGCGGGTGACGTCAGTGGGGCTGTCCGACATCTTGATTGGGTTGCCGACGCTGAGGTATTTGCCCCGCTCTGGGTGGTCTACCTCGACCACCGTTCCAGTGGCGCGCAATGACGGTTCCTCGGCGATTTCTTTCATCGACAAAATGGGGCCGCATGGAATGTCGAACTCATTGAGGATGTCCATGGCCTCAAACTTGGTTTTGGTCATGGTCCAGGTTTCGATGCGCGCAAAGATGGCCTTGAGGTGGCTCAGCCGTTTGGCCGGGGTGGCGTAGGCGGGGTCGGTGATCCAGTCTTCCTGGCCAATCACCTTGCATACCGCAGGCCAAACCGCCGCCTGCGTGATGAAATAAATGTAGGCGTTTGGATCGGTCTCCCAGCCCTTGCATTTCAAAATCGAGCCCGGCTGCCCGCCGCCCGAGGCGTTGCCAGCGCGCGGTACCGCATCGCCAAAGGGGGTGTCGGGGTATTGGGGGTATTCGTTCAGGGTTTTGGTGCGGTCCAGGCGCTGCTGGTCGCGCAGTTTGACGCGGCACAGGTTGAGTACTGCGTCCTGCATGGGGGCGAGCACCTTTTGTCCGCGGCCACTGGTGTTGCGCTGGTACAGCGCCGCCACAATGCCCAGGGCCAGGTGTAGGCCGGTGCCTGAGTCGCCAATTTGCGCCCCGGTAACCACCGGTGGACCATCATCAAAGCCAGTGGTGGAGGCCGCACCACCTGCGCATTGGGCGACGTTTTCGTAGACCTTGCAGTCTTCATATTTGCCCGGGCCAAAGCCCTTGACCGAAGCCACAATCATGCGTGGGTTGAGTGCCTGTATTTGCTCCCAGCCAAAGCCCATACGGTCTAGCGCACCTGGGGCAAAGTTCTCCACGAGCACATCACAGGTTTTGATCAGGCGCTCGAGCACCTCTTTGCCCTTGGGGTCTTTGGTGTTCACCGTGACCGAGCGCTTGTTGTGGTTGAGCATGGTGAAGTACAGGCTGTCGACCCCTGGAATGTCACGCAGCTGGCCGCGGGTGGCGTCTCCCTCGCCGGCTTTTTCTACCTTGATCACGTCTGCGCCAAGCCAGGCCAGCAATTGCGTACAGGTAGGGCCCGATTGGACATGGGTGAAGTCGAGAATGCGTACGCCGTCAAGTGCCTTGCTCATGGGGGTGGTTTCCTTCAGTTTCCAGAGTTGATTTTTTTTGCGGTTTGCGGGTTCAGCATGGTGATGCGGCCGCTTTCGGTTCCGGCGGTCTCGTCAATGACCGCGTTGATGAGTGTTGGTTGGCCACTGGCAATGGCCGCACGCATGGCTGCGCTGAGCTCAGCTGGGGTGCTGGCGAGTACGCCTACGCCGCCAAAAGCCTCCATCATTTTGTCGTAGCGCGCACCTTTGACAAACACGGTGGGCGCCACATCGGCGCCGCCAGAGGCATTGACGTCGGTGCCCCGGTAGACGCCGTTGTTATTAAAAACAACAATGCAGACTGGCAGGTGGTAGCGGCAGATGGTCTCGACTTCCATGCCGCTGAAGCCAAAGGCGCTGTCGCCCTCGATGGCAATCACTGGTTTATTTGTAACAACGGCCGCTGCCACGGCAAAACCCATGCCTATGCCCATAACGCCCCAGGTGCCGACATCGAGTCGCTTACGCGGCTCGTACATGTCAACAATGCTGCGTGTGAAATCCAGGGTATTGGCCCCTTCGTTGACCAAAATTGCGCTCGGGTTGGCCTTGATCACTTCGCGAATGACACCCAAGGCGCTGTGAAAGTTCATTGGCGAGGGGTTCTGGGCCAAAGTTTCGGCCATCTTGGCCTGGTTTTTATCGCGTCGCTCGGAAACTGCGTTAATCCATTGGGCGCTCGGCTGGGGCCAATTGCTGCCCATGCCGCGCAACAGCGCCGCCACGCAAGAACCAATATCACCCACCAGAGGCGCGGCAATGGGCTGGTTGCTGTCCATCTCGGTGGGCGAGATATCGATCTGGATGAACTGTTTGGCCTGCGGTGCCCCCCAGGTTTTTCCCTTCCCGTGGGACAGCAGCCAGTTCAGGCGGGCGCCGACCAGCAGCACCACATCGGCTTCGGCAAGCACATAAGAGCGCGCCGCTGAGGCTGACAGGACATGGTTGTCTGGCAGCAGACCCTTGGCCATGGACATCGGCAGATAAGGCACGCCAGTGGTCTCCACCAGCGCGCGAATGTCGGCATCTGCTTGCGCATAGGCAGCGCCCTTACCCAGCAAAATGAGCGGACGCTTGGCATTCCTGAGCAGCGCGAGAGCGCGCTCGACCGCCTCGGGCGCGGGAAGCTGGCGGGGCGCCGGATCCACCACCTTGATCAGCGAGGCCTGCCCGGCCGCAGCCTCCATGGTTTGCCCGAACAGCTTGGCTGGCAAATCCAGGTAAACCCCGCCCGGGCGGCCTGATAGGGCGGCCCGGATCGCCCGGGCAATGCCCACGCCAATGTCTTGGGCGTGCAAGACCCGGTAGGCGGCCTTGCACAGGGGCTTGGCAACCGCCAGCTGGTCCATCTCTTCGTAGTCCCCCTGCTGCAAGTCAACAATTTCTCGCTCACTAGAGCCGCTGATCAAAATCATCGGGAAGCAGTTGACCGTGGCATTGGCCAGGGCGCTGAGGCCGTTGAGAAAGCCTGGCGCCGAGACGGTCAGGCAAATGCCAGGCTTTTGTGTCAGGTAGCCCGCCGCTGCGGCCGCATTGCCGGCGTTCTGCTCGTGGCGAAATGAAATCACCCGCATACCTTGAGCCTGCGCTTTACGTGTCAGGTCGGTGATGGGAATGCCCGGCAGACCAAACAGGGTGTCGATGCCGTTGAGCTTGAGCGCATTGATGAGCAGTTGGAAGCCGTCAATTTCAGCCGGAGGCTGGGCAGCCGGGGCCGCCCCGACAGGTGCAAAACTCGTCATTTTGGTCTCCGTTTTTAAAGTTATCTAGTCCGGCTTGGCCCGGCCCGTCCCGGCATGCGCAAGCTGGCAAATTGTCTGTGGCTGCCAAAATCAAGGCCATATTATGGGCGCATCTGGCCTGGTTTTCCAGGGCCCGGTCGATCTTCCCTGGCTGCCTCAATGTGCTCAGGGCGGAGCCCGGGCTAATGGTTTGTTCTGATGGTCAAGTCGGGCCTGCGGTGATAAGGTTGCCTTTGGAGTACGCCAGTTTTTACTGAATACAAGGAGTTGCCATGATTTTTTTTACCCCGCGCAAGTCGCTTTTGAGCCTGATATTTCTGAGCACTCTCTGCGCCCTGGGCCCGGCCCAGGCCTGGGAGCCGAGCAAGCCCATTGAGTTTGTGGTGCCCGCCGGAACCGGCGGTGGTGCGGACCAGATGGCTCGCTTTGTGCAAGGCGTAGTTGCCAAGAACAAGCTCAGTCCGCAGCCTATTATTGTGGTGAACAAGGCCGGCGGCGCTGGCGCCGAGGGCTTTCTGGACATCAAAGGCGACGCTAAAAATCCGCACAAAATCATCATCACCCTCTCCAACCTGTTCACCACGCCGCTTGCCACTGGCGTGCCGTTCAATTGGCGGGACCTGACGCCAGTGTCTATGCTGGCGCTTGACCAATTTGTGCTGTGGGTTCATGCCGATTCGCCGTACAAGACGACCAAAGACTTCATCACCGCCATGAAGGCCCAACCCGACAAGGCTTTCAAAATGGGCGGCACCGGCTCCAAGCAAGAAGACCAGATCATCACCGTGCTGCTGGAGAAGTCGGTGGGTAAAAAAATGATTTATATCCCGCTCAAAGGCGGCGGTGATGTGGCGGTGCAGTTGGTGGGAAAACACATCGACTCGACTGTGAACAACCCGATAGAGGCCGAATCTCACTGGCGTTCGGGCGCTTTGCGGCCCCTGTGCGTGATGGACAAGGTGAAACTGCCTTACAAAACCAAGCTGACAGCGACCCAATCCTGGAACGACATCCCCACTTGTGGCTCGGTTGGTCTGCCCCTGGAATACCTGATGCTGCGCGGCATTTTCATGGCGCCCGGCGTGACTGACGAGCAAGTCAAGTTTTACCTTGATCTGTTTCAAAAGGTCAGGGCCCTGCCGGAGTGGAAAGACTTCATGGAAAAAGGTGCCTTTAACCAAACCGTACTCAGCGGCAAGGAATATTTTGACTGGCTGGGCAAAAATGAGCAACTGCACCGCGAGTTGATGAAAGAAGCCGGCTTTATGGCCAATTGATTTGACGTTTTTTGGAACCTTGACACGATGAGTGCGCCCGAAACAGGGGAGGGCGGCGATGCCGAACCCTCCAAAGACCAAGCCTACCTGGCCCGCGGCCCAGAAATGGCTGTTGCCCTTGGCCTGGTGCTGCTGGCCCTTCTGGTCATTGTTGACAGCCTGCGCGTGGGCATAGGCTGGGCTGAGGACGGGCCCCGTTCGGGTTATTTTCCCTTCTTCATCGGTTTGATCCTGCTCGCGGCTGGAGGATTTATTGCGGTCTCCGCGCTCCTCACCTGGCGCGGCTCGACCGCGGTCTTTGCCCGCCGGGATGAGTTGATGCCGGTGTTTGCAATGCTCATCCCCATGGTGGCCTATGTGTTGGCGATGGTCTGGCTGGGCATTTATCTGCCCTCGGCAGTACTGATTGCTTATTTCATGCGCCGGCATGGCAAGTTCGCCTGGCCAAGCACCTTGGCTGTGTCTGCCGGCGTGCCGCTGGCGTTTTTTTTGGTTTTCGAAAAGTGGTTTTTGGTGCCTTTGCCCAAAGGCCCAATTGAAGCCATGTTGGGGTTTTGATGGAAGAGCTCAACAACCTGTTCCATGGTTTTTCGGTGGCGATGACGCTGCCCAACCTGGCCTACATGCTGATTGGCATCGTCTTGGGCGTGCTGATCGGCGTCTTGCCGGGCCTGGGTGGTGCCAATGGCATCGCCATTTTGCTGCCACTGACCTTCACCATGGACCCCACCTCAGCCATCATTATGCTGTCGTGTATTTACTGGGGCGCACTGTTCGGGGGGGCCATCACCTCAATTTTGTTCAATATCCCTGGCGAGCCCTGGTCGGTGGCAACCACTTTTGACGGCTATCCCATGGCCCAGCAGGGCCGGGCAGCCCAGGCCCTCACCGCGGCCTTCACCTCATCCTTCGTAGGTGCGCTGTTCGCAGTGATCCTGATCACTTTTTTGGCGCCGGTATTGGCCCGTTTTGCGCTCAACTTTGGTCCGGCCGAGTATTTTGCCGTGCAGTTGCTCACCTTTTGCAGCTTTGTCGGCATGAGCAAAGAGCCGGTGGCCAAGGTGATCGCGGCCATGATGCTCGGCTTTGCCTTGGCGGCGGTCGGCATGGACAGCGTCACCGGCCAGTTGAGAATGACCTACGGATTTCCGGTGCTTCTCAAGGGATTTGACTTTTTGATCGCTGTCATCGGTTTGTTCGGCATCGGTGAAATACTGCTCACCATGGAGGAAGGCCTAGCCTTTAAGGGCAAAACCGCCAAACTTAGCCCGAACATCGTTTGGCAAACCTGGCGCACTCTGCCACAGTATTGGCTGACCTTTTTGCGCTCAACAGCCATCGGCTGCTGGATGGGCATTACCCCTGGCGGCGCCACGCCGGCGTCTTTCATGAGCTACGGCGTGGCCCGGCGCATGTCCAGCGACCCGGAATCCTTTGGCAAGGGCCAGGTTGAAGGGGTGTTGGCCCCTGAGACGGCCGCCCACGCGGCGGGCACCTCGGCGCTGCTGCCGATGTTGACACTGGGCATTCCAGGCTCTCCCACGGCGGCGGTTCTTTTGGGCGGCCTGATGATCTGGGGCTTGCAACCCGGCCCTATGCTGTTTGTCGAGCACAAAGACTTTGTTTGGGGTCTGATTGCCTCGATGTACCTGGGCAATATCGTGGGCCTACTGGTGGTCCTGACCACGGTGCCCTATTGGGCGGCCTTTTTACGTATCCCGTTTTCAGTGATCGCACCGGTGATCGTGGTGATCTGCGCGATCGGCGCCTACACGGTGCACAGCTCAATGTTTGATGTGGTGATGATGATGGTGTTTGGCGTGGTGGGTTATTTGTTCAAGAAGCTCAAATACCCCATGGCGCCGCTGGTGCTGGCCCTGGTGCTCGGCGACATGGCCGAGGCGAGCTTTCGCCAGTCCATGCTGCTGTCTCAGGGCAGCCTGTCCATCTTCTGGTCTAACTCACTAGTAGGCAGCATCTTCGGCCTAGCCATGCTGATGCTGGCCTGGCCCCTGCTTGCTAAGTTGTCCGGGCTGCTGCGCCTGAAAAAAGATTAGGCCCGGATCTTCTGCCTCGGCAGGGCGTTTGAGCCCCCGGCCCAATCAGGGCCGCTGTTGCGACTGCACCATTTTCATGGCTGAGGCAATGAGAGCCGAGACTTCGCTCATGTTGCTGGGCACCACCAGCGTGGTGTGGGCACTGGATGCCACGCGGGAGTAGGCGTCCACCGCTTTTTCCGCCACTTTAAGTTGTACCGCATCGGCGCCCCCTGGCTGACGGATAGCCGCTGCGATACGCTCTATCGCCTGTGCCGTGGCCTGTGCGACCGCAAGAATCGATTGGGCGTCTCCTTCGGCCTTGTTGATCACGGCCTGCTTTTCGCCTTCGGAGCGGGCGATAAACGCCTCGCGTTCGCCGGTGGCGATGTTGATCTGCTCTTGTCGGCGGCCTTCAGAAGCTGCAATAAGAGCTCTTTTTTCACGCTCTGCGGTGATTTGCTGCTGCATCGCGTGCAAAATTTCTTTTGGCGGCGTGAGGTCTTTGATTTCATAGCGCAGTACCTTCACACCCCAGTTCAGCGCCGCTTCGTCAATCGCCTGTACCACCTGGGAATTGATGATGTCACGCTCCTCAAAGGTTTTGTCAAGCTCGAGCTTGCCGATCACCGAGCGCAAAGAGGTCTGGGCCAGTTGCGATATCGCCATGATGTAATTGCTTGAGCCATAGCTGGCACGCATGGCGTCGGTCACCTGAAAATACAAAATTCCATCTACCTGCAACTGGGTGTTGTCGCGGGTGATGCACACCTGGCTTGGAATATCCAGGGGAATCTCTTTGAGCACATGCTTGTAGGCAACCTTGTCGATAAAAGGCATCAAAAAATTCAAGCCGGGTGTGAGAGTGCCGTTGTATTTACCCAGACGCTCCACCACCCAGGCATGCTGCTGTGGCACAACCTTAACTGACTGCGTGACAAAAATCACCGCGATAAGAACCAAAACAATTGCAATTTCCATGATGCACCTCGATAAAAAATTCAGTTAGGTTTGACGATCAACCGGTTGCCCACCACCTCGGCAATGGTGAAGGCTCCGGGTATTGCGGGAAAGCCCGGGGCGAGTGCCACCTGCCAGTTGGCGCCTCGGTACTTCACATTGGCATGGCCCTCGGCATCCCAAGCGTCCACCTGCACCACCTCCCCCACGTCCAGGTTGACATCGGGGTTGGATGAAGCCGGCAGTGCCGAGGGTTTGCCTTGCTTGTAAGCGCGCCAGGCCACCACTGCCCCGCCGCCCACCAGGGCTGCTGCCACCAGTTGGACGCTCAGGTCGGCTCCCGCATGGGCAGCAAGGGCCGCGGCTACCAAGCCGAGCGAGAGCATCAGCAAATAGAAGGTGCCAGAAAGCAGTTCCAGCGCGATCAGTGCGCCGGCCATGACCCACCAAATGGTTGTCTGTGCCATTTTCAGCCCCGGATGTATTTGAAGCCACCATTCTCAAGCAAAAGGCCGGCTGCGCTGTTGAGCCGGCGCAATATGTCCTTACACTGCGCGCCTCACCGATATTTTTCCCCGCCGCGGAGTGACCCATGAAGTTTCGTTTTCCCATCGTGATCATTGACGAAGATTTTCGCTCTGAAAACACCTCCGGTTTGGGCATCAGGGCGCTGGCACAGGCGATTGAAGCCGAGGGCTTTGAGGTGCTGGGTGTCACGAGCTATGGCGACCTGAGCCAGTTTGCCCAGCAACAAAGCCGTGCCAGCACCTTTATTTTGTCGATCGACGATGAGGAGTTCACGCCCGGCCCGGACCTCGATCCGGCGGTGTTGAACCTGCGCAACTTTATTCTCGAGGTGCGGCGCAAAAATCTGGATGTGCCGATCTATGTTTACGGCGAAACCAAGACTTCACGCCATATCCCAAACGACATCCTGCGCGAACTCCATGGCTTCATTCATATGTTTGAGGACACCCCGGAGTTTGTCTCGCGACACATCATCCGGGAAGCCAAAAGCTACCTCGAAGGTGTGCAGCCGCCGTTCTTCAAGGCACTGCTCGATTACGCCGAAGATGGCTCGTATTCCTGGCATTGTCCTGGTCATTCCGGCGGCGTGGCCTTTTTGAAAAGCCCAGTTGGGCAGATGTTCCACCAGTTCTTTGGCGAAAACATGTTGCGTGCCGATGTCTGCAACGCGGTTGAAGAACTCGGGCAATTGCTAGACCACACCGGACCGGTGGCAGCCTCTGAGCGTAATGCAGCCCGAATTTTCAATGCTGACCACTGCTTTTTTGTCACCAATGGCACCAGCACCAGCAACAAGATGGTCTGGCATCACACGGTAGCGCCCAATGATGTGGTGGTGGTAGACCGTAATTGCCACAAGTCCATCCTGCATGCCATCATCATGACGGGGGCGATCCCGGTGTTCCTCAAGCCTACGCGCAACCACTTCGGCATCATCGGGCCGATTCCGAAGGGTGAATTCGAGCCGGCCGCCATCAAGGCCAAAATAGAGGCCAACCCGCTGGTGCGCCAGCACTTGCAGGGGCTTGACACAGCCACCATCAAGCCCCGGGTGCTGACACTCACCCAGTCCACCTATGACGGCGTGCTGTACAACACCGAAACCGTCAAAAGCATGCTTGACGGTTATGTGGAAAACATCCACTTTGATGAAGCCTGGTTGCCGCATGCGGCATTTCATCCTTTTTACGGCAGCTACCACGCGATGGGAAAAAAACGCACACGGCCCAAGCAGGCCATGGTGTATGCCACGCAATCAATTCACAAATTGCTGGCCGGTATCAGCCAGGCCAGCCACGTGCTGGTACAGAATTCACAGACTGTCAAACTCGACAAACACCTCTTCAATGAAGCCTACTTGATGCACACCAGCACGTCGCCGCAGTACAGCATCATTGCCAGTTGTGATGTCGCTGCGGCCATGATGGAGCCCCCCGGGGGCACGGCTTTGGTCGAGGAGAGCATTGCCGAGGCGCTGGACTTTCGGCGCGCCATGCGCAAGGTAGATGAAGAATATGGTGATGACTGGTGGTTCAAGGTGTGGGGCCCGGATATCACCATTGAGGAGGGTATTGGGCGGGCCGACAACTGGATCATCAAGGGGGAGTCTCCCAACGCCAAGGCCGGGGTGAACTGGCACGGGTTTGGGAAAATGGCAGCTGGCTTCAACATGCTCGACCCGATCAAGTCGACGATCGTGACGCCTGGCATGGACCTCAATGGCAGGTTTTCTGCCACTGGCATCCCGGCCAGCGTGGTGACCAAATTTTTGGCCGAGCACGGCGTGGTCGTAGAAAAAACTGGGCTGTACAGTTTTTTCATCATGTTCACCATTGGCATCACCAAGGGCCGCTGGAACAGCATGCTGACTGCGCTGCAGCAGTTCAAGGACGATTACGCCAAAAATCAGCCCATGTGGCGCATCCTGCCCGAGTTTTGCCAAAAGCACCCCCGCTATGAGCTCATGGGTCTGCGAGACTTGTGCCAACACATCCATGCCCTGTATGCCAAGTACGACATTGCCCGCCTCACCACCGAGATGTACTTGAGCGACCTGATGCCGGCCATGAAGCCGAGTGACGCATACGCGCACATTGCGCTGCGCAAGACCGAGCGGGTCGAGATTGACCACCTCGAAGGCCGTGTGACTGTTGGTCTGGTCACCCCCTATCCGCCTGGCATTCCGCTACTGATTCCGGGCGAAGTGTTCAACCACAAAATTGTGGAATATCTCAAGTTCTCGCGCGAGTTCAACGCCAAATGCCCGGGCTTCGAGAGCGATATTCACGGCCTGGTGGAAGAAGTTGGCGACGATGGCAAGGTGCACTACTTTGCCGACTGCGTGCTCCCCTGAGCGCTTGCCAGATCCTGCTGCGGACAACGCCCGCGCCGGTTAGGCGACCTAAGGGGCCTCGACCACCGCCACAGCGGTCTGGCTGACGCCACAGTCAACATAAGAGATCTGCCCGGTCATGCCTGAGGCCAGGTCGCTGAGCAGAAAAGCGGCCACATTGCCGACCTCGTCAATCGTCACATTGCGGCGCAAGGGCGAGGCATTGGCCGAAATCGCCAGCAGTCGGCCAAAGTCTTTGATGCCGCTGGCAGCCAGGGTTTTGATGGCTCCGGCGCTCAGTCCGTTGACCCGAATACCGCGCGAACCCACCGCTTCTGCCAGGTAGCGCACCGCCGACTCCAGGGATGCCTTGGCCAGCCCCATGGTGTTGTAACTGGGCACCACCCTGACTCCGCCCAGGTAGGTCAGGGTCAGAAGGGAGGCCTTCGCGCTCAGGTAGGGCAGCGCGGCTTTGGCCATGGCCGGAAAGCTGTAAGCGCTGATGTCATGGGCGATGCGGAAGTTTTCCCGCGTCAAGCCGTCAAGAAAATTGCCGGCTATGGCTTCGCGCGGTGCATAGCCGATGCTGTGCACCAGGCCGTCAAAGATTGGCCAGTGACCCGACAGGTCAGTGAACAGTTGGTCGATTTGTGCATCGTCGCCCACGTCACAGTCAAAAATCAAGCTGGAGCCGAAATTTGCCGCGAATTCGGTGGTGCGCTCCTTGAAGCGTTCCCCGACATAGCTGAAGGCCAATTCGGCGCCCTGCTGGTGGCAGGCGCGAGCGATACCGTAGGCAATAGACCGGTTGGAAAGGACGCCGGTGACCAGTATTTTTTTGCCGTTCAGGAAACCCATATCGTCCTCAAAATTTCTGCGGTGAATTGATGCAGAATTGTCGCATGCGCGGTTTCTTGTTTTTTTTATGCCTGAGCCTGGTTGGCCCAGCCTGGGCTGCCTACGGCTATGCGCTGTGGGGCGATTTGAAATACCCGGCCAACTTTTCTCATTTCGATTACGTCAATCCGCAAGCTCCGAAGCGGGGGGAGTTGCGACTGGTAAGCAATCTGCGGGTTTCGACATTTGACAAGTACAACCCCTTCACCATGAAGGGATCGGCCCCGGCCTATCTCTCGGACATGCTGTTTGACGCCCTGCTGACTGGCGCCCTTGACGAGACCGCTGCTGGCTACGGGCTATTGGCCAGCGATGTCGAAGTGGCAGCAGATGGCCTGAGTGCCACCTTCAAGCTGCGCCCGCAGGCCAGGTTTCACAATGGCGACCCGGTGCTTGCTGCAGATGTCAAACACAGCTTTGACACGCTGGTCGGGCCACACACCTCGCCGGCCTATAAAACCCTGCTTGAAGATGTGGCTGCAGCCGAGGTGGTCGATGAGCTCACGGTGCGCTACCGCTTTCGTAAGGCCAACCGGGAATTGCCGCTGCGGGTGGGGGGTTTGCCCGTGTTTAGCCGACAGTGGGGGGTGGAGAACGGCGTCGCCAAGTCCTTTGACAAAGTGGTGATGGATATCCCAATTGGCAGCGGCCCTTACCGGATTGGACCGGTGCGTTTTGGCAAAGACATCACCTATGTGCGCGACGCCAACTACTGGGCCAGGGAGCTCAATGTCAAGCGCGGCAGCCATAATTTTGAGCGCATTACTGTCAAGATCTACAAAGACAGCACCGCCCGTCTCGAAGCGCTCAAGGCCGGCGAGTTCGATCTGATGCGGTTTTTTTCCGCCGGCGATTGGGCCCGGCGCGTTACCGGCAAGCGTTTTGACAGCGGAGAATTGGTCAAGACCGAGTTCCGGCACCGCCTGCCCTCGGGATTTCAGAGCTATGTGCTCAACACCCGGCGCGAAAGGTTCAAGGACCCCAGGGTGCGCCAAGCCCTGGGCCTGGCGCTCGATTACGAGTGGATGAACCGGCAAATGTTTTACAACGCCTACCAGCGCGTCAATGGCTTGTTTGGCAACACCGATTGCCAGGCCAGTGGCCTGCCCGAGGCTTCAGAGTTGGCCCTGCTGGAGCCTTGGCGCAGCGAGGTGCCCGGCGCCGTTTTTGGCAATATGACAGTGCCACCACGCACCGACGGCCAGCAAAGCCTGCGCGGCAATTTGCGCCAGGCCCAGGCCCTGCTTAAAGCCGCTGGCTGGGAGGTCCGCGATGGCGTTTTGAAAAACGCGCGCGGTGAGACTTTCGTGATGGAGTACCTAGACAGCAACGAAGCCGGTGCCCGGGTGGTCACGCCCTGGGCCAGAAACCTTGAAAAACTCGGTATTGCACTGAAGTTTCGGCCGGTAGACTTTGCCTTATACCAGCAGCGTTTACAAAAATTCGAGTTCGACATCACGTCGCTGGCCTACGGTGGCACCCACAACCCTGGACAGGAATATGCCGACTTGTTTGGATCTAAAGCCGCCGACGTGGAAGATTCCGGCAACATGTCTGGCATCAAGAGCCCAGCGGTTGACGCCTTGATTGGCGCCATGACTGCAGCCCGCACCCGAGCCGAGTTGTTGCCCGCCTGCCGTGCCCTGGAGCGCGTCATCAGCCACAGCCACATCCTCATTCCCCAGTGGGCCGCTGGAACGCACCGCATGGCCTACAACAGTTGGCGCCTGCAGGGGCCGCCCGCCATGCCTCCCTACGCAGCTGGCGAGGGTTGGGCCATTGACACCTGGTGGGCCAAATAAGCATGTTGACTTACATCCTCAAGCGGCTGTTGCTGATGGTGCCCACCCTGCTGGGCGTGCTGTTGGTGACCTTTGTGGTGATCCAGTTTGTGCCAGGCGGACCGGTCGAGCAGTATTTGGCCGAGTCCCGGGCCGGCAGCGGGCAGGGGGCTGAGGGCGCTGGCTCGGCTTACCGTGGCTCACAGGGGGTTGATCCAAAACGCATCGAGCAAATCAAGGCCTTGTATGGCTTTGATAAGCCGGCGCACGAGCGCTTTGTCCAGATGGTGCAGCAATTCGCCCGCTTCGATTTGGGCCGGAGTTTTTTCCAAAACAAAGACGTGGCGCAACTGATCTACGAGAAGCTGCCGGTCTCTATCAGCTTGGGGCTGTGGACTTTTTTTATCAGCTACCTGGTCGCCGTGCCGCTGGGCGTGGCCAAGGCGGTACGCGCTGGATCGCGCTTTGACCTGGTCACCACGCTGTTGGTGATGCTGGGCTATGCGATACCAGGTTTTGTGCTTGGGGTGGCTTTGTTGGTGGTGTTTGGTGGGCAGTTACAGTGGTTTCCGCTGCGCGGGTTGACCTCCAGCAACTGGGATGAGCTCACCTGGGGCGCGCGGGTGGTTGACTACCTGTGGCACATCGCCATGCCGGTGACAGCCATGGTGTTGGGCAGTTTTGCGGTTACCTCTATGCTCACGAAAAATGCCTTTCTGGAGGAAATTCGTAAGCAGTATGTGGTGACCGCACGCGCCAAGGGCCTCGATGAGCGCCAGGTGCTTTGGAAACATGTGTTCCGCAACGCTTTGATTCCGATCATCACCGGTTTTCCCGCGGCTTTTATTGGCGCCTTTTTTACCGGCTCGCTGCTGATCGAGACCCTGTTTTCGCTCGATGGCCTGGGCCTGCTGAGTTACGAGAGCGTGATTCGGCGTGACTACCCGGTGGTGCTGGGAACCTTGTACTTCTTTACCCTGATCGGTCTGGTCACCAAGCTGGTGTCTGATTTGTCTTATGTTTGGGTGGATCCCCGTGTCAAGTTCGACTGAGAGCAACACAAAATTCCTGACCCGGCCTGGCAATTCGCCCGCGCGCCGAGCCTGGGGTCGGTTCCGGCGCAACCGCCTGGGCTACTGGAGCCTGGTTTGTTTTTGTTTGCTGGTGCTGCTTAGCCTGGCAGCAGAGTTGGTGTCCAACGACCGCCCCCTGCTGGTGCGCTACCAAGGGCAGTTTTATACGCCGGTGATTCAAAGTTACCCTGAAACTGTGTTTGGCGGAGACTTCCAGACGCCAACCGATTACCTTGACCCGTTTATTCGGCAGCGCCTGAGCGAGTCCGGCAATTGGGCGCTCTATGCGCCCAACCCCTATGGACCAAAAACTCTCAACTACTTTGCCAAATCACCCAACCCCTCGGCGCCCAGCAGCGAGAACTGGCTGGGCACCGATGACCGTGGACGCGACCTGCTGGCCCAGCTGATCTATGGTTTTCGGGTCAGTGTGCTGTTTGCCTTGGCGCTGACCTTCACGGGTACTGTTCTGGGTGTGCTCACTGGCGCGCTACAGGGTTTTTTTGGTGGCAAGACTGACCTGGCGTTTCAGCGTTTCATTGAAATCTGGAGCGCTATGCCCGAGTTGTATCTGCTGATCATCTTCAGCGCCGTGTTTGCGCCGAGCTTGGGGCTGCTGCTGCTGCTGCTGAGCCTGTTTGGCTGGATGGGTTTGTCAGACTATGTGCGGGCCGAGTTTTTTCGCAACCGGCAGCTCGACTATGTGCGCGCAGCGCGCGCCTTAGGCGTGAGCAACTGGCAGATCATCCGCCGGCATGTCCTGCCCAACAGCCTCACGCCGGTGGTTACCTTTTTGCCGTTTCGCATGAGCGGGGCGATTCTGGCGCTCACCTCGCTTGATTTTCTGGGCCTTGGTGTGCCGCCTGGTACGCCATCACTGGGCGAGCTGCTTTCGCAGGGCAAGAACAACATCGACGCCTGGTGGATTTCTTTGTCCACTTTTTTGGTCTTGGTGCTGACACTCTTGTTACTGACTTTCATGGGCGACGCACTGCGTGATGCGCTCGATCCGCGCAAGGCCGACCGATGAGTTCGCCTTTGCTCAGTGTGAGTGGTTTGCGGGTTGCGTTTGCCGGCCATGAGGTGGTGCACGGCATTGACTTTGCCGTCGAGCCAGGCGAAAAAGTTGCTTTGGTGGGCGAATCAGGATCGGGCAAAACAGTCACTGCCCTGAGCCTGTTGCGGTTGGCACAAGACGCCACAGTGGTCGGCAGCGCTGTCTTTGATCGCCAAGATTTGCTGGCCATGCCCGAGCGCGCCCTGCGGGCCATACGCGGGCAGGACATTGCCATGATTTTCCAGGAGCCCATGACTGCGCTCAACCCCCTGTTGAGCGTGGGCGAGCAAATTGTCGAGGTGTTGCAGCTCAAAATGGGTTTGTCGCGGCAGCAGGCCTGGCCCAAAGCCATCGAGCTGATTACCCAAACCGGTATCAGTGAAGCAGCTCGGCGTGCCAGCGCCTACCCGCACCAACTCAGCGGCGGCCAACGCCAGCGGGCCATGATTGCCATGGCGCTGGCCTGCCAGCCGCGGCTGTTGCTGGCCGATGAGCCGACCACGGCCCTGGACGTGAGCCTGCGCGCCCAGATTTTGGATCTGATCGCTGATTTGCAAAGAAAAAATGGCATGGCTGTGTTACTCATCACCCACGACCTCAACTTGGTGCGCCGCTTTGCGGACCGGGTGCTGGTGATGGAGAACGGGTATGTGGTGGAGCAGGGCACAGTGCCCGAGGTTTTTGGCCGACCTCGCCATGCCTACACCCGACGGCTGCTTGAGAGTCGCCCCGAGCGGGATGTGGCAGAGCCGCCAGCAAGCGATGCGCCTGCCCTGCTGGCAAAAGCCAGCAATTTGCGGGTGAGCTATGCCGTGCCGCGCCCGGGTATTGCGGGCTGGTTTGGGCAGGGTGAATTTGTCGCTGTGCAGGGCGCAAATTTTTCGATTCAGGCGGGGCAGACTCTTGGTGTCATTGGTGAATCCGGCTCGGGCAAATCAACCCTGGCGCTGGCGCTGCTGGGTTTGCTGCCGAGCTCTGGTGAGTTGCAAGTCGGGACGAGCCCCTGGGGCGTGAACGCACAGCAAAACCAGCGCATGCGGCGCATGGTGCAGGTGGTGTTTCAAGATCCGTTCTCTTCTTTATCGCCTCGTTTGACAGTTGAAGAAATCGTCGGGGAGGGCCTGCTGGTTCATGAGCCAGGGTTGAGCGCGCAAGCACGGCGAGAGCTTGTTTTGGCGGCACTGCGCGATGTCGGCATGGCCCTGGATGGGGACGAAGCTGCACTGCTGCGACGATACCCGCATGAATTTTCGGGTGGCCAGCGCCAGCGCCTGGCGATTGCCAGAGCCCTGATCATCAAGCCAGACGTCCTGGTGCTCGATGAGCCAACCAGCGCGCTCGATGTGACCATCCAAAAACAGGTTCTTGGCTTGTTGCAGCGCCTGCAGCGAGAGCGGGGCCTGAGCTATTTGCTCATCACACATGATGTGGACGTGATCCGGGCCATGGCGCACCAGGTGCTCGTGATGAAAGACGGTGAGGTTGTTGAGTCTGGAGCCTGCGAACAATTGTTCCAAGCGCCTCAGCATGATTACACCCGCCAGTTGCTCGCCTCGGTTGCTTAAGCGAGAGTTTCCATCAGCCGGAGGTTCGAGCCCACTCAGTGTCTGGCGGGAGATTGGCCGCGCGACTCGTTTCGCCTCAAACCGGCGCACTGACGAGCAAGGCCCGTGAGAAACGATTCAGAATCAACGGGTTGGGCGTACGAATAGGGGTAGAATCCGATTTTCACGGCCAAGCGGGCGGGTTATCACCGCCCGTTTTTTTTGGTCTTTTATTTTGTTTTTTATCTAAGTAAACGTGCCTCTGACGGAAATTGTTGAGCAAACCGTGGCCGGGCTGGGCTATGACTTGGTGGCCACTGACCGGTCCGCCGGTGGCCTGCTGCGCATCACGATCGACCTGCCGTGGCCGCAGGTTCAGGGCGGCTCAGACAGTGAGCAACTCGTAACGATTGAGGATTGTGAAAAAGTGACCCGGCAACTGCAGTTCGCCCTTGAGGTGGACGGCATAGAGTACAAACGTTTGGAAGTGTCATCGCCTGGCATTGACCGGCCCCTGCGCCACGAGCAGGATTTTGAGCGTTTTGTGGGTCGGGTGATTGACATCACGCTCAAGGCGGCGATGGGTGCGGCGGCGCAGGGCTTGACCAGCGCGAGTCGAAAAAAATTTCGCGGCAGGCTGGAGCGCGGCAAAGTTGTTGGCAGCGCAGCTTCATGGCAAATTGTTTGGGCTGACGAGCCCGTGGTCAAACCAGGGCAGAGGGTGAGTAAAAAACGCCTGGCCGCGCCGCTGCAGGTGCTGGGGTTTACCCAGGAAGAAATACGCGAAGCGCGCTTGGCGCCCATCGTCAGTTTCAAGGGTCGGGGCGTGCTCAGTGGCGCGCCTGGTGCCGATGAATCTGAATTAAGTTGAGTTGAGTTGACATAGGAGAGTCTTGGCATGAATCGAGAAATGTTAATGCTGGTGGACGCCATCTCGCGTGAGAAAAACGTCGAGCGCGATGTGGTGTTTGGGGCTGTTGAGGCCGCCCTGGCCCAGGCCACGAAAAAACTTTACCCGGGTGAGGTCGACATTCGGGTCGTGGTTGACCGCGACAGCGGCAGCTACGAGACCTTTCGGCGCTGGCATGTGGTGCCGGATGAAGCCGGTTTACAGCTGCCAGACCAGGAAATCCTGCTGTTTGAGGCCAAGGAGCAAATCGAGGATATCGAGCTTGACGAGTACATCGAAGAAGCCGTGCCATCGGTGCCCATTGGCCGGATTGGTGCGATGGCGGCAAAGCAGGTGATTCTGCAAAAAATTCGCGATGCAGAACGTGAAATGCTGCTCAATGACTTCATGTCGCGCGGTGACAAAATTTTTGTCGGTACGGTCAAGCGCATGGACAAGGGCGACATCATTGTCGAGAGCGGGCGGGTTGAGGGTCGGCTGCGCCGAGGCGAGATGATCCCTAAAGAAAACCTTCGTACCGGTGACCGGGTTCGCGCCATGATCATGGAGGTTGACCTGACCTTGCGCGGAGCCCCGATTATTTTGTCGCGCTCTTCTCCCGAATTCATGACTGAGCTGTTTCGCCAGGAAGTGCCCGAGATCGAGCAGGGCCTGCTCGAGATCAAGTCTTGTGCACGTGACGCTGGCTCGCGCGCGAAAATTGCTGTGCTGTCGCATGACAAGCGGATTGACCCGATCGGTACCTGTGTAGGCGTGCGTGGCACGCGGGTCAACGGTGTCACCAACGAGCTGGCTGGCGAGCGAGTGGATATCGTGCTCTGGAGCGAGGACCCGGCCCAGTTTGTGATTGGTGCACTGGCGCCGGCCAATGTCTCGTCGATTGTGGTGGACGAGGAGCGGCATGCCATGGACGTGGTGGTTGATGAAGAAAATCTGGCCATCGCCATTGGCCGTGGTGGCCAAAATGTACGCCTGGCAGCTGAACTCACGGGCTGGAAGATCAATATTCTGGACGCTGCCGAGTCGGCAGAAAAACAGGCTGGCGAGGTTGATTCTGGGCGTCGCTTGTTCATGGACAAGCTCGATGTTGACGAAGAAATCGCCGATCTGCTGATTGCCGAGGGATTTACCAGCCTGGAGCAGGTGGCCTATGTGCCCCTTGAGGAAATGCTGGAGATCGAAAGCTTTGACGAAGACACGGTCAATGAATTGCGCGCACGGGCCAAAGACGCTTTGCTGACCATGGAAATCGCGCGTGAAGAAAGCGGCGCAGAGGTATCACAAGACCTGCGCGACTTCACCGGGCTCACCCCCGAGCTGATCGTCAAGCTCGCCGACGGCGGCGTGCACACCCTGGATGATCTCGCCGATTTGGCGGTTGATGAACTCACCGACCTCACTGGGCACACCGAGGAGCAGGCTCGGGCCATCATTATGAGAGCGCGGGAGCATTGGTTTGCCAATGAAGCCGCCTCTGACGTATGAAGTTATTGTCATGAAAAAATATATTTAGTGATGGCCGCCCTAAGCCCAACCGGGCTTTCGCGGCCGAACCCAAAGGTTAGATAAGAAATGTCCAGTATGACCGTCGCCGAGTTTGCAACAGAGCTCAAAAAATCAAGTGAGACCCTGCTCGACCAGCTCAAATCTGCCGGGGTTGTCAAAACCGCTGCCTCAGACAAGCTCACCGAGCCTGACAAGCAGCGGCTGTTGGCCTACCTTCAGGCCAGCCATGGCACTGCGAGCACTGAGCGCAAGAAAATCACACTGGTCAAGAAGTCGACCAGCGAGATCAAGCAGGCTGATGCGAGCGGTAAGGCCCGGACAATTCAAGTCGAGGTGCGCAAGAAACGCACCTTTGTGCGGCGCGAGGACGGTGCTGAGTCGGCACCTGAAGACGCTGGCAACACGCCCGAACAAGAAAGCCCAGCAGTTCCCTTGTTGGACACCGCTGAGCTCACCCGCCGCGAAGAAGAAGCGCGCCGGCAAGCCGAATTGATACGGCGTCAGGAAGAAGAGCTCGCAGAGCGACGGCGGCAGCGTGAATCATTGGAGGCCAGGGCACAGGAAGCGGCCGAGCAAATGGCCAGCCGCAAAGCCGCCGAACTGATTGCGGCCGAGGCTGCTGCCAATCAGCCCAAGCCCGCTGACGGCCAGGCTGCAGCGCCAGAGTCCAGTAGCATCGCCGCCGCCCGAACCCAAGCTGCAGCCAGCAAGGCCGAGGCCCTCGTTAAAACGCTGGTTGAAGAGCGCGCCAGCGCTGCATTGGCTGCCAAGGCCCGGGCTGACGAGGACGCCGCACGCGCCGCCGATCTTGGCGAGCGGCGACGCAAGGTTGAAGCCGAAGCCGCGGCCATCCGGGTCATGATGTCGGCACCGGCGAAAAAAGCGCCTCCCCCGAAGAAGCCAGAAGAAGTCAAACCGGTGGTCAAGCCCGGCGCTGTAGATGCCGCCAAAACCGGCCTC
Source organism: Comamonadaceae bacterium (assembly GCA_014190675.1). Classification (GTDB taxonomy): domain Bacteria; phylum Pseudomonadota; class Gammaproteobacteria; order Burkholderiales; family Burkholderiaceae_C; genus Rhodoferax. Next base: position 49,131 of record BJGT01000003.1, read on the forward strand.
AAAGGAACCCTGCACAAGCCTGCTGCGGGTACTGTGGCAAGCAAACCCGCCCGCGCTGGTGCGCCAGGTGCGGCCGCAGCAACAACGCCAGCCGGTGCTGGCAAAGAAGTCAAATCAGCCAAGCTGTCGAGCAGCTGGGCTGGCGACCCAGCCAAAAAGAGGGCGATTCCCACCCGCGGCGACACCGGCGCCGGCGCTGGCCGGGCCAGCAACTGGCGCGGTGGGCCGCGCGGGCGGCGCACTGGCACAGACCGTGACCGTGATGACCATGCAAGCCAGGCGGCACCGGCAGAAGTACGGGTCATCGAGGTCCATGTGCCCGAGACCATCACGGTGGCAGAGCTTGCGCACAAGATGGCGGTCAAGGCCTCTGAGGTTATCAAGCACCTCATGACGCTGGGCCAGATGGTCACCATCAACCAGCCGCTGGATCAAGACACGGCCATGATCGTGGTTGAAGAAATGGGCCACAAGGCGATTGTTGCCGCCCTGGATGATCCGGAGGCCTTCACCGACGACGAGGTGCAGCAGCAGCAGCAGTCGGAGTCCCTGCAAAGAGCGCCGGTGGTGACTGTCATGGGCCACGTTGACCACGGTAAAACCTCGCTGCTGGATTACATTCGCCGCGCCAAAGTGGCCTCGGGTGAGGCCGGCGGGATCACCCAGCATATTGGCGCCTACCATGTGGAGACAGCTCGCGGCATGATCTCTTTCCTCGACACCCCGGGTCACGAGGCCTTCACGGCCATGCGGGCGCGCGGTGCCAAGGCTACCGACATCGTCATCTTGGTGGTGGCCGCCGATGACGGCGTGATGCCGCAAACCCGTGAGGCGATCAAACATGCCAAGGCGGCCGGAGTGCCCATCGTGGTGGCGATCAACAAGATTGACAAGCCAGATGCCAACACAGAACGTGTCAAAAACGAGTTGGTGGTCGAAGAAGTGGTGCCGGAAGAATTTGGTGGCGATTCGCCCTTTGTTTCCGTCTCTGCCAAAACCGGACAGGGCATTGATGCCCTGCTCGAGCAGGTGTTACTGCAGGCCGAGGTGCTTGAGTTGCGCGCCCCGGTGGACGCGATGGCCAAGGGCCTGGTGATCGAGGCCCAGCTTGACAAGGGTCGCGGCCCGGTGGCTACTGTGCTGGTGCAGTCTGGCACCCTCAAGGCCGGTGACATCGTGCTTGCTGGCTCCACCTACGGGCGGGTGCGCGCCATGCTGGATGAAAATGGCCGGACCATCAAAACTGCGGGGCCGTCGATTCCGGTCGAGATCCAGGGCCTGACCGAAGTCCCGCAGGCGGGAGACGAGTTCATGGTGATGTCTGACGAACGGCGTGCCCGTGAAATCGCCACCTACCGGGCGGGTAAGTTCCGCAATACCAAACTGGCCAAGCAGCAAGCGGCCAAACTCGAAAACATGTTTGCCGACATGGCTGCGAGCGAAATCAAATTGGTGCCAATCATCGTCAAGGCCGATGTACAGGGCTCGCAAGAAGCGCTGGCACAGTCGCTGGTCAAACTGTCCACCGACGAGGTCAAGGTGCAGATGGTCTACACGGCTGTGGGTGGCATCAGCGAATCCGACGTCAACCTGGCGATTGCCTCGAAAGCGGTCATCATCGGTTTCAACACCCGCGCCGACGCTGGCGCGCGCAAACTTGCTGAAAACAATGGTGTCGACATCCGTTACTACAACATCATTTACGACGCCGTCGATGAATTGAAAGCCGCCATGTCGGGCATGTTGACGCCCGAGAAGAAAGAAGAGGTCATCGGGACAGCTGAAATCCGGCAGGTGTTCAAGGTCTCCAAGATCGGCTCGATTGCGGGTTGCATGGTCACGGCCGGCGTGGTGCGGCGCTCTGCGCGCTTGCGTTTGCTGCGTAACAACATGGTGGTTTTCACGGGCGAGCTTGAATCGCTCAAGCGATTCAAGGACGATGCCAAAGAGGTCAAAGAGAGCTTCGAGTGCGGCTTGAACATCAAAAATTACAACGACATCCAGGAAGGCGACCTGCTGGAGTTTTATGAAATTCGCGAAATCGCCCGAACCCTGTAATCGTGCTTGAGCTGAGCTGTGCGCAAAAAATCCAGTACGCCCAATCGGGGCTTCAAGGTGGCCGACCAGATCCAGCGTGATCTGACCGAGCTGATCGCGCGCGAGCTCAAAGACCCGCGGGTTGGAATGGTGACGATTCAAGGCGTCGAGGTCACCCCCGACTATGCCCATGCCAAGGTTTTTTTCAGCCTGCTGCAAGGCGACAGCGCTGCCTGCCAGGAAGGCTTGAACCAGGCTGCCGGTTTTTTGCGCTCAGGGCTGTTCAAGCGCCTGCGTATTCACACCGTGCCCAGCCTGCACTTTGTGTTCGATCGCACCAGCGAGCGTGCTGCCGACATGAACGCCCTGATCGCGCGAGCCGTGTCCTCCCGGGTCAAAGACGACTGATATGCATATCGCCGGGCCGCCTGAGGGTTTGAAGGCCCCCTCGGGGGGCAGCAATTCATCTGTGATCGAAGCGCGCAGTGGAGAGGGCAGTCAAAAACTGCGCACCAAGAGGCGAGCCGTGCATGGAGTTCTGTTGCTCGACAAGCCACTTGGCATGTCGAGCAATGATGCATTGCAAAAAGCCAAATGGCTGCTTGGGGCCGAGAAAGCCGGTCACACCGGCACCCTTGATCCGCTGGCCACCGGCGTCTTGCCCCTGTGCTTTGGTGCGGCGACCAAGTTCAGCCAGTTGCAGCTTGATGCAGACAAAACCTATGAGGCGGTAGCGCGCTTGGGTATCAAAACCAGCACTGGGGATGCCGAGGGCGAGCCGATTGCGATCCGGCCAGTTGATGTGACTCCGGCTAGCCTGTCTGCTTTGGTAAAACAGTTCACCGGGGCCCTGCGGCAAATCCCGCCCATGTACAGTGCTTTGAAAAAAGATGGACGAGCGCTCTACCAGTACGCCCGAGCCGGTATCGAGCTTGAACGCGAGGCCCGAGACATCACCGTCTACTCCCTAAGTCTGGCCTTGAGCCAGGATGAGGCCGGTTTTGCCATCGCTCTGGGCGTGGCATGCAGCAAGGGTACCTACATCCGAACCCTGGCCGAGGATATCGGCGAGGCACTGGGCTGCGGTGCGCACCTCAGCGTGCTCAGACGGATCGAGACTGGCGGTTTTTCTGCCGCGCAGTGCATCAGCCTGTCTGAACTTGAGGCCTTGGCGCCGGCCCAGCGACTGGCCAGACTGCTTCCCGTGGCTGTGTTGCTCGGGCAGCACCAGGCCGTCACATTGGATAACGAAAATGCCGGACGATTCCTCAGCGGTATGCGCCGGCGAGGGCATGGGCCAGATGCCAGTCGGGTGGCGGTGTATGCCGAGCAAGAACAAGCCCTGCTGGGCACGGCGCACATCAAGGCAGGGGAGCTTATTCCCGGGCGCTTGCTCAGCCCCGTGGAGATTCGGCAAATGTCAGAACAGGCCGACAGTTGGTGCCATGGGCCCAGCCCAGCGCCGCTACCGGAAGAACCAACGCTTTTTGAGATCAACGAGAAAGTCAAGAATGAGTAACAAGCAAATACGAAACATCGCCATCATCGCCCACGTCGACCATGGCAAGACCACCATGGTCGACCAACTGTTGCGGCAGTCCGGCACTTTTGCCGAACACGAGAAGGTGGTCGACACCGTGATGGACAACAACGCGATTGAAAAAGAGCGGGGCATCACCATCCTGGCCAAAAATTGTGCCGTGACCTGGCAGGGCACCCACATCAACATCGTCGACACGCCCGGCCATGCCGACTTTGGTGGCGAGGTTGAGCGGGCACTGAGCATGGTTGATGGCGTGGTGCTGCTGATCGATGCGCAGGAAGGCCCGATGCCGCAGACCCGGTTTGTCACCAAGAAGGCGCTGGCACTGGGCTTGAAGCCGATCCTGGTGGTCAATAAGGTGGACAAGCCCGGCGCACGGCCTGACTATGTGGTGAACGCTGCCTTTGATTTGTTTGACAAGCTCGGGGCGACCGACGAGCAGTTGGATTTTCCGGTGGTGTACGCCTCAGGTATCAACGGCTGGTCGTCGATGCAGGAGGGCGCCCCGGGCGAGCAGTGGGGCCCAGACATGTCAGCTCTGTTCAACACCGTGCTCAGCCATGTGCCAGCGCAACAGGGCGATCCGGCGGCGCCCTTGCAGTTGCAGATTTCGGCCCTTGATTTTTCAACATTTGTCGGGCGCATCGGTGTCGGGCGCATCAGCGCGGGCACCATCAAGCCCGCCATGGATGTGCTGGTGATGGAGGGCCCGGACGGGCGGTCGGTCAAAGGCCGCATCAACCAGGTGCTGACCTTCCAGGGCCTGGAGCGGGTGCAAACGCTGGAAGCCGGCCCAGGTGAAATCGTGCTGATCAATGGCCTGTCGGACATCGGCATTGGCGTAACCATCACCGACCCGCTGAATCCGGCGCCGTTGCCCATGCTCAAGGTGGACGAGCCGACGCTGACCATGAACTTTTGCGTCAACACCTCGCCCCTGGCCGGGCGCGAAGGCAAGTACGTCACCAGCCGGCAAATCTGGGACCGTCTGCAAAAAGAGCTGCAACACAATGTGGCCCTGCGGGTCAAAGAAACCGGCGAAGAGGGTATTTTCGAAGTGATGGGACGCGGCGAGTTGCACCTGACGATTCTGTTGGAAAACATGCGCCGGGAAGGCTACGAGATGGCGGTCTCGAAACCGCGCGTCGTGTTCAAACTGGTGGATGGCGAAAAACACGAACCCATCGAGATGGTCACGGTTGATATCGAGGACCAGCATCAGGGCGGCGTGATGCAGGCCTTAGGCGAGCGCAAGGCTGATCTGGTCAATATGGAGCCCGACGGCCGGGGTCGGGTTCGGCTGGAATACCGTATACCGGCGCGAGGCCTGATCGGCTTCACCAATGAGTTCCTGAACTTGACGCGCGGGTCAGGTCTGATTGCCAATATTTTTGACCGCTATGAAGCCTTCAAAGGCGAGATTGGCAGCCGCAAGAATGGTGTTCTGATCTCAATGGATGAGGGCGAAATATTTACCTACGCGTTGGGCAAACTTGACGATCGGGGCCGCATGTTTGTCCGGCCGAATGACCCGGTGTACGAGGGCATGATCGTCGGCATACACAACCGTGACAATGATTTGGTGGTCAACGCCACGCGCACCAAGCAGCTGACCAACTTTCGGGTCAGCGGCAAAGAAGACGCCATCAAAATCACCCCGCCCATCATGCTCACGCTGGAGTACGGGGTCGAGTTCATCGACGACGACGAGTTGGTGGAGATCACGCCCAAGTCGATTCGGTTGCGCAAGCGCTACCTCAAGGAGCACGAACGTAAGAAAGCTGGCCGCGAAAGCCTCTGAACGCCAGCAACTGCCAACGCCCGGTCTTTGGTGCCGGACCAGCGGCCGCGCTGTTTGAGGCCGGTCTGCAAAAAATTTGGCCGGCTGAGCGCTGACCGCTTTCTCAATCCCGCCCGGCCCTGCTGGCTTTGCCAGTCAAGCCTTATTCCGACAATCCCCTGAGGGCCGCGCTGCGCCGGCGTAGCATCTCCAGCACCAGCAGCATGATGATGGCGAAAACCACCAAGACGAAAGCAGCGGCGAGAATGGTGGGTGAGAGCTGTTCACGCAGGCCGGTCCACATCTGGCGCGGCAGGGTGGTTTGCTCGGGCCCGCCTAAAAAGAGTACCACCACCACTTCATCGAACGAGGTGGCAAAGGCGAATAGCGCGCCAGAGAGTACGCCGGGCCAGACGATGGGCAACATCACCCGCCGGAACGCTTGAATTGGCGAGGCACCCAAACCGCGAGCGGCGCGCAACAGGCCCAGGTCAAAGCCGGTCAAGGTGGCGCTCACGGTAACGACGACAAAGGGCACACCCAGCACCGCATGCACGAGCACGATGCCCAGCAGGTTGTTGGCGATGCCCAGCTTCGAGAAGAAGAAATAGGCACCCACTGCGAGTACCACCACCGGAATAATCATGGGCGAAACCAGCAGCGCCGTGATCAGGCGCTTGCCCGGCAAATCACGGTGGTTCAGCCCGACCGCAGCAAGCGTCCCCAGTGTGGTTGCAATCAGGGTGGCAAGTACAGCGGTGAGCAGGCTATTTTTAATGGCTGCCAGCCAGACCGGATTGCCAAACAACTCATAAAACCACCGCAGGCTGTAGTGCCGCACCGGGAAATTGAAGTAAGGCTCTTTGTTAAAAGCCAGCGGCACGACCACCAACACCGGGGCGATCAAAAATACCAGAATGGCCCCACAAGCCAACCACAGCGCCCAGTGGCCCAGGCGTTGCAAGTTTGTGGTGTAGGGCGGAAAAGTCATCAACCGATCCTCACTTTGCCCAGCACCGTGATTCGGTCATAGGCCCAGTACAAGGCCAGCACGGCTGCCAGCAGGATGGCCGAGAGCGCAGAGGCGAGGCCCCAGTTCAGGGATCGCCCTATGTTGTCCGCAATGAAGTAGCTGATCATCTGGTCAGTGGCACCGCCCACCAGCGCGGGTGTGATGTAGTAGCCCAGTGCCAGGATAAAAACCAGCAGAGCACCGGCGCTCAGCCCTGGCACACACTGCGGCAGGTAAACCCGCCAGAAAGCCAGGCTAGGGCTCGCCCCCAGAGAGCGCGCTGCCCGCACATACGAGGGCGGTATCTGGCGCATCACCGAGTACAGCGGCAAAATGGTGAAGGGCAACAAAATATGGGTCATGGCCACAACAACGCCAAACCGGTTAAAGATGAGTGGCAGCGGCTCGGCAATGATGCCCAGGGACTGCAGCAAGGCGTTGACGACGCCCTCTTTTTGCAGCACCACAACCCAGGCGGTGGTGCGAACCAGCAGCGAGGTCCAAAAGGGCAGCAAAACCAATATCAGCAGCAGGTTGGCGGTCTTGTCGCGCAAGTGCGCCAACCAATAGGCCAATGGGAAGCCCAGCAAAATACACATCAGCGTGACGCTCAGGGCCACACCCAGTGTGCGCAGGTAAATCGTGATGTGGATACGCCGGTCTTCGCTTTGACGCGCAACCGAACCATCTTGCTGGCGCTTAAGGTCCGTGGCGGCCAGAAAAAACAGCTTGTGTTGGCTCGATTCAAGGTTGCGAATCGTGCCCCAGATGCCGGGCTTGGCCCAAGCGGGATCGGCGGTCTCGAAAAATGGTGCCCAGGGCCCTGTCTCTTGTTCGCCAATGCGGCGGGCTGCGCGCATGAATACAGTGCGCAGGCCAATTTCCTCGATATTCAGGCGGTTGGCAATAGAGCCCGCTTTTTCTGCCTGAACAGCCTTTTTCAGGTCGTCGGCCAGGGCCGCAAACACGGGCTCTGGTGGCACTTGGCTGCGGTCTCCGCCCCAGTCAGCCAGCGCGCTGAGGGTGCGCGGCAAACCTTCGGGAACCACGGGATCATGCAGGCTGTTGAATAACACGCTGCCCAGTGGCAGCAGAAAGCTCAAGGCGACAAAAACGAACAGCGGCGCAATCAAGGCATAGGCGCGCAGGCGACCGCGCCACTCTGCTTTGCGCAGGCGCCGGCCCAAATCCGCGGCGCTGTTCGTCACCATGGCTTTACCTGGCCAGCCAGGCGCTAAAGCGCTTGTTCAGGTCATCGCTGTTTTCCATCCAGAACTTGGCGTCGGTCAACATCGCGCGGCCGGGGTGGCCAGCATTGGGTAACCATGCTTTGTTGGGGTTGGATGCTGGGATCTTGGCCAGAGACGACTGGCGTGCCGGGGCATAGGGAATGTACTTGGCCTGGTCTGCCAGCGCTTGCGTGGCTGTTGCGAAGCGAATGAACTCTTGCGCTGCAGCCACATTTTTACCGCCCTTGAGGATGGCAAACATGTCCGGTATCTGGATCTGCCCATCCCACATCACGGCAAAGTCTTTTTTCTCTTTCACATTGGCGTCGACGATGCGGCCGTGCCACGCGTGAGCCATCACAACTTCACCCGAGGCCAGCAGGGCTGGTGGCTGCGCGCCGGCGGTCCACCAAACGATATTGCTCTTGATGGTGTCGAGCTTTTTGAATGCCCGCTCAACGCCGGCTGGCGTGCCCAGCACCTTGTAGACGTCGCCCAGTGCCACACCGTCAGCCATCAAGGCCCACTCCAGGATCACGCTGGGGTCTTTTTTTATGCCGCGCTTGCCCGGAAATTTCGCGACATTAAAAAAATCTTCGAGGGTTTTGGGGCCGTTGGCGCCCATTTTGGCCTTGTCGTAGGAGATGACGTTGGCATAGGTGATGTTGCCAATCGCGCAGGGCAGCACCAAGCCGGCGCCAAAGTCTTTGGAGGCAGGCGAGCCATCGTCGCCGGCCGGCAGTCTGCCGGCATCTATCTTCTCAAACAAGCCCTCTTCGCAGCCTTTGAGCGCCTCTGCGGGCTCCAGGTCGATCACATCCCATTTGATGTTGCCGGTTTTGACTTGGGCTGCAATCTCGGCCAAGGCACCGCTGTAATCTACCGATACCACCTTGATGCCGCTTTTGGCCTCAAAGGGTTTGTGCATTGACTCGACCTGACTAAAGGTGTACGCGCCACCCCAGGAGGCCACAGTCAGGGATTGCTGGGCCGCGCCGGTTCCCGGTAGCAAGGAAAGGACTGCAGCGCTGGTCAATGCAATGGCGCTTAAATGAAACTTTTTAAACATGCTGTTTTCCTGTTGAGTTAAAAAACCACCCTTATTCGCCATCTAACGCACGGCAATCGTCAGCCCGCCAACCGAGGTTGAGCATGCTGCCGGGTACCAGCGCGAGATCGCGTCCATCGTTGGGAAGCGTAACGATGAAATCTTCCAGGCCACACGCCTTCAGTCTGACGCGGGCGTGTCGGCCAAGATAAGTCACGTCGACCACGGCGCCCGTGACGCGGGTGCCGCTGGCCTCTGGTGGCGGGTTTATGCTGACTCGCTCGGGCCGTATCGACAAGCGGGTGGCAGAACCAAGGGCGCGAGTTGTGGCCGATTGGGCCGTGATCCGGGTGCCATCGGCCAGGGTGACTTCGCAGCTTGTTCCCGCAGCCGATGTCACAGTGCCTTTAAGGGTGTTGTTCTCGCCAATGAACTGGGCCACAAAAGCGTTGCTGGGGCGCTCATACAGTTGGGTTGGCGTGTCGATTTGCTGGATTTGGCCTTGATGGAACACAGCGACCCGGTCCGACATGGCCAGCGCCTCGGTTTGGTCGTGTGTGACATACACCACGGTCAAGCCGAGTTCGTGGTGCAGGCGTTTGATTTCATACTGCAATTGCTCGCGCAGTTGTTTGTCCAAGGCCGACAAGGGTTCGTCCATCAGCACCAGCTTGGGCTCGAACACCAGGGCGCGCGCCACCGCCACCCGCTGCTGTTGGCCGCCAGACATCTGGGCCGGCCGCCGGCTCTGGAAGCCGCCAAGGCCCACCTTGTCGAGCGCCTTGTTGACGCGGTCGGTGGCGGCGGCGCCTTTGATGCCGCGCACCGACAAGGGGAAAGCCACGTTTTCGGCCACGCTCATGTGTGGAAACAGGGCGTAATTCTGGAACACCATGCCGATGTTGCGATGTTCGGGCGCGATCGCGTTGATGGGCCGGCCGTCTAGGTAAATTTCGCCAGCGGTGGCGGTCTCGAAACCGGCCAGCATCATCAGGGTGGTGGTCTTGCCTGAGCCAGATGGCCCGAGCAGCGTGATGAATTCGCCTTCGACGATATCCAGGTTAAGGTCACGCACGACCAACTGCTTGCCGTCGTAGCTTTTCTCAATGTGATCGAACCGTACAAAGGGTTGGCTCATGGCAGTGGGGTAAAGGCGTGGTTGAGCTTGGTAGGGACGCGATTGTGACGGATGGATGACCTAGGCCCCAGATTCTGCCGTGATGCCGAACTCTCGCGAGCCCGCCATGACCAGCTGCCAGAAATGGTCGATGAAGCTGCGCCGGACGAGCAACTCGAAATTAGGGGGGGCTGCAGTGCGCCACAGGGTGATGCCGACCTTGTAAAAATGAGTGGTAGCTGCTTGGTCCGCATGAAAAGCGCTTGGGTGAAAGTCCATTGGGCAGCCTTGGGCAAGCAAGTCGCGTGCCGATGGTCCTGCCAGGCTGACCACAAAATAACCGCTGCTGACATCGGTCACGGCGGCGTGCTGATCGCCCAGCGCCAGGCGCAAGGCAGCACCCAGCGCCGCCTGCTCGCCCTGCGGACCGAGCACAAACCAGTCGTCCGGCCCCACCCAAACCAGGCGCAGCCGTTGATTGGCCAAGGTGGTGCAGGCACTAACCGGCAGTGCCAGGCCCAGCGCCTGCTGTACCCCGTGCACAAACGCTGGATCCTGCGAGTTGCCGCGCAGATTCACCACCGCCATGTGACGTTGGCTCACCCGCAAGGCTGACGCCAGGCTGGTGTGAGGGAAGGGCGGCAGTTGATGAACTTTAAGCATTCTGGCGCTCCGACTGGGGATCGTAAAACACGGTCGAGCCGATCGTCGCTGGTACCGTAGTGCCATTGCTGAGCGCCACTTGCACGGTTTCACCCGTGCGTTGATGGCCGCCCTTGACCACCGCCATGGCGATGGAGCGGCCCAGCGTCGGGCTCAGGTAGCTCGATGTCACATGACCGATCATGGGCACCGGCAGCTGCGACAAATCGGTGCAATCGGTGATCTGGGCACCTTCTTTGAGCACCACCAGCGGGTCGTCGGTCAGCAGACCCACCAGCTGTTTGCGGTCTGGCCGCGCCGTGTCGGAGCGCGTCAATGATCGCTTGCCCAGGCAGTCCTTGGTCTTGGCCACCATGGCACCCAGGCCCAGGTCAATCGGGGTCATCGAGCCATCGGTGTCCTGGCCGACGATGATGTAGCCTTTTTCGGCGCGCAGCACGTGCATGGCTTCGGTGCCATAGGGCGTGATGCCAAATTCGGCGCCCGCGGCGTGGATCGCTTCCCAAACCTGTAAACCATCGGCAGCTGGCACGTTTACCTCATAGCTGCGCTCGCCCGAAAAACTGATGCGCATGACGCGGGCCTTGACGCCGGCCACCGTGCCCTCGCGCCATGACATGAAGGGGAAGGCGGTGTCGTCAAAGTCAATGTCGCTGCACAGTTTGCGCAAGACGTCGCGCCCCTTGCTGCCAACGACTGCCGTGGTGGCCCAGTGGTCAGTCACCGTGGTCAGGTAGACCCGCAGATGCGGCCACTCAGTCTGCAGCCAGCGCTCCATCCAGGCCAGCACCCGCGCCGCGCCACCGGTGGTGGAGTGCATCAGGAAATGGTTCTCAGCCAGTCGCACCGTCACACCATCGTCAAACACCATGCCGTTTTCGTCGAGCATGAGGCCGTAGCGGCATTTGCCCACTTCCAGCTTGGACCAGGCGTTGCTGTACAGCCAGTTGAGCAACACGGCGGCGTCAGGCCCCTGGATGTCGATTTTGCCCAGGGTGGAAGCATCAAGGGTGCCCACGCTGTGGCGCACCGCCAGCACCTCGCGTGCCACGGCGGCGTGCAGGTCTTCGCCAGCCTGCGGGTAGTACCAAGGCCGCTTCCACTGCCCGACATCCTCAAACAAGGCGCCATGGCTGGCATGCCAGTCATGGATCACCGTGGTGCGAATCGGGTCAAAGAGATCACCCAGCTCATGGCCAGCCACCAGGCCAAAGGTCACCGGCGTGTAGTTGGGCCTGAAGGTGGTGGTGCCCACCTCGGGGATGGTGCGCCCCAGCACCTGGGCCGCTATGCCCATGCCATTGATGTTGCCGGTCTTGCCCTGGTCGGTCCCAAAACCCATGGCGGTGTAACGCTTGACGTGTTCGATGGATTCAAAGCCCTCGCGCACCGCCAGGTGAATGTCGCTGGCGCCGACATCGTTCTGGAAATCGACAAACTTTTTTGGCGCACGACTGGTGGGCTTGGGGTGGGGCACTTCCCAGAGGGTGCGCAAAGCGCCGGGTGCCAGAGTTGGGGTATGCGGTGACGCGACGGCGGGGGCAGCCAAGCCTGCAGCAAGCACAGCGGCCAAGCCTGCTGCGGTGCCATCTTGAGCGCAATCGGCCAGGTTCATGGGTTGGCGGCAGCTGCCGGCCGAGCGCTGGGCCTGCATCGCCGGGCCCGGCACAAAACAGGCCAGCGTATCACTCCAGACCACTTTGCTGTTGGACTGGCAATGCAGGTGGATCACCGGGCTGAAGCCGCCCGAGATTGCCAGCAGGTCGCAGGGCAGGGTGGCCGCGCCACCTTCGAGCTGGTCTTGACCATCGAGCCGACGGATATGTACACCGCGCACCGCCCTGCCACCGCTTGCTTCCACCACCACCTGGCCAGCCAGAATCGGCAGGCCCAGGTCGCGCGCCCGTTCACAGAGGGCGCCATCGGGCACAACCCGGGCGTCCACCACGGTCACCGATGCACCAGCCTGGTGCAGAGCAAGAGCCGCGTCGTAAGCGCTGTCGTTGTTGGTGAAAACCACCGCTTGCCGACCCGGCAGCACGGCATAACGCCGGATATAGGTCGACACGGCAGAGGCCAACATCACACCCGGCAGGTCGTTGTTGGCAAAAACCAGCGGACGCTCATGCGCGCCAGTGGCCAGCACCACCTGTTTGGCCCGCACCTTCCACAGACGCTCGCGCACCAGTGTCACACCGCCTTCAAGGTGGTCGCCACGGCGCTCGGCCAGCGTCAAAAAGTTGTGGTCCTGGTAGCCGAACACCGTGGTGCGGCTCAGAACCTTGACCTCGGGCATGGCACGCAGCCGGCGCAGGGCATCTTCGGCCCAGGCGGCAGCCGGCAGGCCGTCTACCGTGGCATCGCTGGCCAGCAGCCAACCGCCTGGCTCGGCCTGTTCGTCAGCCAGGATAACGCGGGCCCCCGAGGCACCCGCTGCCAGCGCGGCACTCAGGCCCGCCAGCCCGCCGCCGGCTATCAGCACATCGCAAAAGGCAAAGCGCTTGTCATAGTGGTCAGGGTCAGCCTCACGCGGCGACTCACCCAGGCCGCTGGCCTTGCGGATGTGGTGCTCAAAAAAGTGCCAGGCTTTCTGCGAGGCCATGAAGGTCTTGTAATAGAAGCCAGCTGGCAAAAAGCGTGCAAACCAGCCGTTCACGCTGCGCAGGTCAAACTCGATGCTGGGCTTGGCGTGGATGGACTTTGCGCTCAGGCCGGCCACCAGTTCTACCTCAGTCATGCGGGCGTTGGGCACGGTGCGGGCACCGTCAAACAACTGCACCAGGGCATTGGGCTCCTCCACCCCGGCGCTCAAAATGCCGCGCGGGCGGTGGTATTTCCAGCTGCGCGCCACCAGGGATACACCATTGGCCAGCAAGGCAGAGGCCAGTGTGTCGCCGGCCAGCCCCTCAAAACTGCGGCCGTTGAAGCTAAAGCGTAGAGATGTGCCCCGCTGGACCCGTCCACCCGCGCTCAGACGACGGTTGGCTGCACTCATGTCGGCTCCTTGGCCGTGGGGGCACTGTGGGCCGCAGGCGCGGGCTCGCCGATTTTCCAGACCGCCTCAAAACGGTAGCTCACGGTGTCGCGCAGCGCATTGAACCAGCGGCCGCAGCCACTGGCATGTCGCCATTGTTCGTGGTGCATCCCTTTGGGGTTTTTGCGCATGAACAGGTAGTCACCCCACTGTTCATCGCTCAGGGGCTCGGTTTGCAGCGGGCGGGCGATGCCGCCTTCACCACCATAGACAAATTCGGTCTCGGCGCGCACACCGCAATAGGGGCATTCAATCAGTAGCATGGGGATCTTCCGGTTCAGTGCGCCACGGCAGCCGCGCCGTGCTCGTCAATCAGGTGGCCGGTGTAAAAGCGGTCCAACGAAAACGCGGCATTGAGCGCGTGCGGCCGGTCTTGTGCCACGGTGTGCGCCATGGCCCAGCCTGAACCTGGCGTGGCCTTGAAGCCGCCAGTGCCCCAGCCGCAGTTGATGTAAAGCCCCTTGACCGGGGTCAGGCTGATGATGGGGCAGGCGTCGGGCGAGACATCGACAATGCCGCCCCACTGGCGGTTCATGCGCACGCGTGAGAACAGCGGGAACATTTCGACAATAGCCTGCAGCGTGTGCTCAATGGTCTGGTAGCTGCCGCGCTGGCCATAGCCGGTGTAGGCGTCAATGCCGGCGCCGATCACCAGATCGCCCTTGTCGGACTGGCTGATGTAGGCGTGGATCGCATTGCTCATCACTACGTTCGGAAAAATCGGCTTGAGCGCTTCGGACACCAGGGCCTGCAGCGGGTGGCTCTCAATCGGCAGGCGCAAATCGGCCATGCCGGCCACCACGCTGGAATGGCCGGCAGCCACGATCGCCACCTTGGGGGTCTTGATGAAGCCGCGCGCGGTGTCAATGCCGACCACGGCGCCATGTTCGCGCCGGATGCCGGTCACTTCGCAGTTTTGAATGATGTCCACCCCCAGCGCATCGGCGGCGCGGGCGTAGCCCCAGGCCACCGCGTCATGCCGCGCCACGCCAGCCCGGCGCTGCAGCGAGGCCCCCAACACCGGGTAACGGGTGTTGAGGTTGATGAAGGGGATCATTTCCTTGATCTGGGCCGGGCTGACCACCTCGGCATCCACCCCATTGAGACGGTTGGCGCTGACGCGGCGCTCGATGTCGCGCATGTCCTGCAGGCTGTGGCCCAGGTTCATCACGCCGCGCTGGCTGAACATCACGTTGTAATTGATGTCCTGCGACAGGCCTTCCCACAGTTTCATGGCTTTTTCATACAGCGCGGTGGACTCGTCCCACAGGTAGTTCGAGCGCACGATGGTGGTATTGCGCGCGGTGTTGCCCCCGCCGAGCCAGCCCCGCTCCACCACGGCAATGTTGCGCAGGCCATGCTCCTTGGCCATGTAATAGGCGGTGGCCAGTCCGTGTCCGCCAGCCCCAACCACCACGGCATCGTACTCACGCTTGGGCGCGGGCGAGCGCCAGTGCTTTTGCCAGCCCTCGTGGTAGGACATGCCATTGCGCAGCAATGACCAGATTGAAAAATGTTGCATGGAGTCCTGCCTCAGGGTCGCGGGCCTGCCGCCCGGCTTAAGCCTTGATGATATTGTGTGCCGGGCCGTACGGAAAGGCCGTTAAATTGCGGTTGCCTTCGGGCGTGATCACCAGAATGTCATGCTCGCGGTAACCGCCAGCGCCCGGCAGGCCTTCGGGCAGCATGATCATGGGCTCCATCGAGATCACCATATTGGGCTCCAGGATGGTGTCGATGTCTTCGCGCAGTTCCAGCCCGGCTTCGCGGCCGTAATAGTGGCTCAGGGTGCCAAACGAGTGGCCGTAGCCGAAAGTGCGGTACTGCAGCAGGTTGTGCGCTTCGAAAATCTTGTTCAGTTCACGCGCAATATCACCGCAGCGGGCGCCCGGGACCAGAAGTTTTTTGCCCTCGTCGTGCACCTGGCAGTTGACTTCCCACAGCCGCAGGTGAGCATCCGAGGCATGGCCTAAAAACAGGGTGCGCTCCAGCGCAGTGTAGTAACCGGAGATCATGGAAAAACAATTCAGGCTCAGGATGTCGCCCTGTTGCACACGGCGCGTGGTGACCGGGTTGTGCGCACCATCGGTGTTGATGCCTGACTGGAACCAGGTCCAGGTGTCCATCAGTTCGGTGTGCGGGTAGCGCTTGGCGATTTCGCGCACCATGGCGTTGGTGGAGGCCAGCGCCACCTCGTGCTCGGGCACACCTTCTTTTAAGGCAGCCACCACGGCTGCGGCCCCGATATCGCAAACCTGGGCACCGTTGGCAATGAACTCTATTTCCTCTGCGCTCTTGACCATGCGCAGCGCCATACAGGGCGCGCCGACATCGACGAACTCGACCTGCGGCAGGGTTGCTTTGAGCATATTGAGCCGGTCAACCGGCAAGTGGTCAAACTCGACGCCCACCCGGCCTTTGTCAGGGATGCAGGCCTGCACAGCGCGAAAATAATTGCCCCGCTGCCAGTCGGTATAGGTCAGCATGTCATCGGCAACCCCCTTGCGCCAGGGCTGCGCGCCGTCGATGTTGGCGGCAATCAAGGTGGTCTTGTCATGCGTGACTGCCAGGCCGTAGAAACGGCCGAAGGAACAAAAGAGAAAGTCGCTGTAATAGTTGATGTTGTGGTAGGACGTGAACAGCACCGCATCGAGCTGACTGCTTTGCATGTGCTGGCGCACTTTGGCCATGCGCTGCGCGTATTCTTGGGCCGAGAAAGTGTTTTGCACCCGTTCGCCGTTGCGCAGGCGAATCAGATGGGGCATGTTTTCGATCATCGTGGATTCCTCGGTTGGACAGAGTGGCGTGATGAAGCCAGACTTTAGGGGCAGTCCGGATGGGCCGAGGTGTTATTTGCGACATGCGATATCGCATTCACGATACCCCGGGCGCTATTGACACACAGGCAAGGCCCTACTGACGGGCTCCCAACAAAGCTTTTCTTTCGGCCTGGGGACTGTTGCCAAAAGCGGTTCGGTACCTGTCAATGAAATGCGCAGCCGAAGCGAAGCCGCAGGCACTGGCGATCTCGTCTACCCGCCGGCTGGTTCGCAGCACCGACAGTCGAGCGCGGGCGAGGCGAATCTCAAGGTACTTGCGGGCGGGGCCGGTGTTGAGGAACTCGCGAAACTGCCGCTCCAACTGCCGGCGCGAGATTTTCAGGTAGTCGGCAATTTCGGACGGGCTGAGAGGCTCCTCAACATTGCTCTCCATGATCTCCAGGGCCTCGAGCAACAATTCGGGCACGTTGGCGTAGCGGTAGCGCATGGCCAGCGATTGATTCTCATCGGGGCTGCGCTGTGTTGACACCAACAAATCCGACACCTGCTGCGCCAGTGCCCGGCTGCCGGGTGGGCGGCGCAGCACAAAAGTCATCAGGTCGAGCGGGCTGACCCCGCCGCTGCAGGTGTAGCGGCCCCGGTCGATCTCAAACAGCCGGCTCGACACCAGCAGTTGCGGAAACTCCTCGAGCAGGGTCTCCCGGTCTTCCCAATGAATGGTGCAACGGTATCCCTGCATCAGCCCGGCCTTGGCCAAAAAATAACAACCCGTGTCGATGCCACCGAGCTCAATGCCCTGTGCTGCGAGCCGTCGTAGCCAGCGCGAGACATCAGCAAAACCGGTCTTTGGAATCGGGTTGGGCCCAATCACAAACACTGTGTCGAATTGACTGGTATCGCCCATGACCTGATCTGGCAGCAGCCGAATACCGTCGCTCGACAGCACGGGCTCGGCCCGCAGACCAATCGTCACATAGTCAAACACCCGACGGCCCAGCACCTGGTTGGCCAAGCGAAGGGGGTCGACTGCAGAACTGAGTGCAATCAATGAAAAATTGGGTATCAGCAGAAATCCAAAACGTGGCGTCGCAGTTGTGCTGCCAGGCGCGGCTGGTGTGGATAAAAGCGGAGTGGCCATGTCTCAATTATCGGATGCATCGGGCTGATGCATATGGCTGCAAGGCACAATGCCCGACTCTCAAAAATGCAAGGGGTTTGGTATGTGGGATTGTCCGGAAATCATTGTTGAGGTGCGGGGCCAAGTGGGGTTTTTAACGCTCAATCGACCCAAGGCGCTCAACGCCCTGACGTTGCCCATGATCCGTGCACTGACGGCTGCGCTGCTGCGCTGGCGCGATGACCCGAACATCGCCGCTGTGGCCATCCGCGGGATGGGGCGCGAGGGTCCGTTTGGCATATTTTGCGCCGGCGGCGACATCCGGTTTTTTCACCAGGCGGCGCTGGCTGGCGACCCTGTTCTGGAGGAATTTTTTACTGAGGAGTACGCCCTCAACCACCTGATTCATGCCTACCCCAAGCCTTACCTGGCGTTTATGGATGGCATTGTGATGGGTGGCGGCATGGGCATCAGCCAAGGTGCGAGCATGCGCATCGTCACACAGCGCAGCAAGCTGGGTATGCCTGAGACCTACATCGGCCTGTTTCCCGATGTGGGTGGCGGCTATTTTCTCAGCCGCTTGCGGGGCGCCGCAGGGGAGTGGTTGGCGTTGACTGGGCAGGTGCTGGACGCGGGCCCTGCGGTGGCGCTGGGTCTGGCAGACAATTATTTTCCGGCCCAGGCACTGCCGGCCGCTTGGGCCGCACTGGCTGACCTGGATTGGTCGGCGCCACAGGCCTTGGCGACCTGGTTGGCCGCGCACGAGCTTGCAGTGCCAGCAGACAACACCCTGCCACTCGAGGCTGTAGACGCCTATTTCTCGCTCGAATCACTGGCTGCCATCATGGTTGCTCTGGAGGCTGACTCGAGCGCATGGGCCAACCAAACCGCAATCAGCCTGCGCCTGCGATCTCCCTTGATGCTGCATGTGGCGCTGGAGCAGATCAGGCGTGCCCGTGGCTTGAGCCTGGCCGAGGATTTGCGCATGGAGCGGGACCTGGTCCGACACTGTTTTTTCGCCCGCCATCTGGCACGCGCTGGCGCCAGCAGCGAAACGGTGGAGGGCATTCGGGCCATGGCCATCGACAAAGACCACCAAGCCCGCTGGCAGCCGGCTCGTATTGAAGACGTGACGCCCGAGATGGTGGCCCCTTTCTTTATCAGCCCCTGGCCACCCACCGCGCACCCTCTGCGCGGCCTGGGCTGAGGCCGCAGCACCGTCAGCGGTTGCGCCCCTTCATGGCCCGCTCGACCTCGCGTTTGCCCTCGCGGTCTTTGATGGTGTCGCGTTTGTCATGCTCGGCCTTACCTTTGGCCAATGCGATATCGCATTTGATCTTGCCCGCTTTCCAGTGCAAATTGAGCGGCACCAGGGTGTAGCCTTTTTGTTCTACCTTGCCGATCAGGCGCTTGATTTCCTCTTTGTGCATCAGCAATTTTTTGGTTCGGACCTTGTCCGGGCTGATGTGGGTGGAAGCGGTGTTGAGCGGATTGATCTGCAAGCCAATGACAAAAAGCTCGCCGTTGCGAATCACCACATAGCCGTCGGTCAGTTGCACCTTGCCTTCGCGCAGGGATTTCACCTCCCAGCCCTCCAGCACCAAACCGGCCTCAAAGCGCTCTTCAAAGAAATAGTTGTAGGCCGCTTTTTTATTGTCGGCAATGCGGGCGGTGGAGTCGGGTTTTTTGGCCATGGGGGGTAGGTGGGTTTGTGGCAGATGCCAACAAGGCCTGTCTACAATCCCGGCTCCGATTCTATGAAAACCGTTGCCAAGTCCGTTTTGCTCTGGTACAGCCCACTCGAAATGTATGCACTGGTGACCGGTGTTGAGTCTTACCCCAAGTTCTTGCCCTGGTGCGACCGGGCCCGGGTTCTGAGCACCCAGCTCGACGGCATGACGGCCGAGCTTGGACTGTCGTTTGGCGGCATTCGCCAAACCTTCACCACCCGCAACCAGCATGATCCAGGCCGCCAAGTGACCATTGGTCTGGTGAAGGGGCCGTTCTCCAAGCTCGATGGCGTGTGGGATTTTTTGCCCGTGGGCGATGGCTCGCAGCGGGCTTGCCGGGTCTCCTTGACCCTGAATTACGGTTTTGACAACATCACGCTGGGGCGCTTGATCGGGCCGGTATTCGACAAAATTGCCAATAGCCTGGTGGACGCCTTCGTCAAACGGGCGGCTCAGGTGTATGGCGAGTGAGGGCCTGATCGATATCACGCTGGTCTACTCGCCAAGAGCGCGCGAGGTGTTGGACCTGCCACTGCAACTCCCCATCGGTAGCACGGTGTGGCAGGCAGTTCAGGCCAGCGGCCTTCTGGCGGGCAGCTACGGGCTCGAGCCAACTGGCCTGACGGTGGGTATATGGGGCCGCAAAGTGGCGCTGGACCAGCGCCTGAGCCACCAAGATCGGGTGGAGATTTACCGCCCGCTCAAGGTGGATCCGAAAGTCGCCCGGCGCGAGCGTTTCGCCCGCCAGGGCAGCCGCAGCGCTGGTCTGTTCAGCCAGAAAAGACCGGGCGCCAAAGCCGGGTATTGAGTCCTGCATCCAAGGAGATTCCATGGCATCAACAAATTCCCACGCGCCTGTAGCCCTTGTCACTGGTGGTGCTCGTGGCATCGGGCTGGCCTGCGGGCGCTGGTTTTTGGCGCATGGTTATTGCGTGGCGCTGGTTGACAACGATGCCGACACGCTGGCCCGGACCGACACCGCACTGGCTGACCCCCCGCGGGTGCTTACCTGCCCGGCAGATGTGTCAAACCCGGAGCAGGTGGATAGAGCTGTGGCGGCTGTTGTGGCGCGGTTCGGTCGTATTGATGCACTGGTCAACAACGCTGGGGTTGCGGTCTTCAAGAGAATTGAAGACACCACCTGGGCCGACTGGCGTTATGTGATGGGGACCAACCTCGACGGCGCCTTTTTGTGCACCCAAGCCTGTGCGCCTGTGATGTTGCGCACGGGCGGCGGAGCCGTGGTCAACATTGCGTCAATTTCGGGCCTGCGCGCCAGCACGATGCGGGTGGCCTACGGCACCAGCAAGGGCGCCATCATCCACCTGACCAAGCAGCAGGCGATTGAACTCGGCAATGCCGGTATTCGAGTGAACTGCATTGCGCCCGGACCGGTAGACACCGAGATGTCCAAACTGGTGCACACGGTGGCGATTCGCAGCGACTACTACGACACCATCCCGCTGAACCGCTACGGAACCGCAGAAGAGATCGCCAACGGCGTGGGCTTTTTGTGCAGTGCGGCGGCCAGTTACATCAACGGCCAGACGCTGGCTGTGGACGGCGGCTTTGAGGCCAGCGGCGTGGGCCTGCCGACCTTGCGGCGCAAGGCGCAGTAACCCACCCGTTTAATCTCGTGGCAAAACCGCCTCGCAAGAGCGATCAAGACGATTGCTTTCGCAGTGCCTGCAGTCAATTGCTCCAGTAGGTGTACTCGTCATCGGGCAGTTGCTTTTGGTTCGTTGTTTTGTCAATTTCAACGGATAGTTCGAGAAACGAGGGCCACAGCGGGGGTGGCATGTCGGCATGGTGGCTGAGCAGCAGCTTTTGCAAATGCGCCAACTTCTGCAAATCGCGCTCCGCCAAATTGGTTTGCTCGGTCGGATCCCGGTTCAGGTCGAACAGCCAATTCTTTTTCGGCCGCTCGGAGACGATGAGTTTCCAGCCCTGTTCTTGCACGGCGCGGTACGGCCCATCGCGCCAAAACAGGGCCCTTGGCGGCTGTGTCTCGGTTTTGGCGCCGGCAATAAAAGGCAGCAGGTTGACCCCATCAATCACGCGGTCTTTGGGTAGCGCGGCCCCGGCAGCTGCAAGCAGCGTGGGCAGGACATCAATGTTGGATATTGGCGCTGCGTAGCGGCTGCCCGCTGGTATCCGCCCTGGCCACTTGGCCACATAGGGAACCCGCAAGCCGCCTTCGAACATGGTCAGTTTCCAGCCCCGGTAGGGCTGGTTCACCTCGGGCAGTCCGATATATGCCGGCGCGCCGTTGTCGCTGGCAAAAATGACGATGGTGTTGTCGTCCAAGCCTTCCTCTTGCAAGGTTTTCAGCACCCGTGAAACGCTGCGGTCAACGGCGCGTACCATGGCTGAATAGACGCGTCGGCTGTGGTCAGGGATATTGGCCAGATCGTCGTAGTCCTGCCGGCTTGCCTGTAATGGCGTGTGCGGGCCCCAGTGCGCAAGGTAGAGCAGAAATGGCCGATTCTTGTTGCTGCGGATGGCCTTGAGCGCTTCGTCGGTGTAGTAGTCGGTCATGTACTTTGGCAGCTTGAATTGCTTGCCGCCATTGAAACTGACGCTGGCCCGGCCGTTGTCCCACAGAAATTTGCTGACCTTGTCAAAATCTTGCTTAGCATTGACCACACCCGGGTCGTTTTGATCCAGATAAAGCAGGCCCTCCATGTTCAGTGATTCGTCAAAGCCCTGGTTATTGGGCCGCATCGCAGCCGCCTGCCCCAGATGCCATTTGCCAATATGCATGGTGTGGTAGCCGCGCGGCTTGAGCAGTTCGGCGAGGGTTTGCTCGGACGGCGGCATGCCCTGCTCGTCGAACGGCACTGCCTTTGCTGCCGAGTCTTTGTTGAGTATGAGTGGGCGCAGTGCGCGCTCGGTGCCAAACAGTTCGCCCGCGACCCTGGCCATGGCGCCCGGCGTGGGCGTGAATTCAAGGCCAAAGCGCCAGGGGTAGCGCCCGGTCAGCAGAGCCGCCCGCGATACCGTGCAGATGGGTGCGCTCGCATAGCCCTGCTCAAAACGAACCCCCTCCCGGGCAATGGCGTCTATGCCCGGCGTTGAAACCCCCTGCGCGGACCGCCCGGCCCCGTAGGTTGTGACGTCATTGATGCCGAGGTCATCGGCCAGGATCACGATGATGTTGGGTGGGCGCTCTGAGAGTGGCTTGTCCGGCCTGGCCGGACCCTGTTCCCAAGGCACTGGATGCGACTCGTCCCGGGGATAGGCGATGGCGTTGTAAATGCCCAGCGAATACTGCAAAAAATAAAAGCGGTTTGCATAAACCAGTGCTGCAATGGCCAGCACCAGAAACAATCCGGCCAAAATGAATTTACGTGGTTTCATCAGCTAGCGCTCATTGACTTTTGGACTTTTGCAAGTGCAGCCCAGTGGTTGAATCAGGGGTGTCTGCAGTTGCCACCGGACCGGCATCCTGAACCAGGGTTCAGGTGGGCGAGGTCAGCTGCACATTGGGTCCATCTGACGCGAGAGGGTCACGCTTGTGAAGCAATGTTCCAAGCCCGCGCTCAAAGAGCATTGGTACAAGGAAATATAAAGCCCGGCGAGCACTGCAGACCGTGACATTGTAGGCCGCAGGTCGGTGCGAGCGCTGCTCACGCACCGACTTTTTTAGAGCAATTGACCGTCTTCGGCCAGGGCTGCATCCAGGCGCGATAACAAAGCCTGCACCTGTTGCTCAAGCGGACCCTCTGCTTGAACGCCTGGCGCTGCTGCGGGCGCTGTGGATGGCGCTGGCTGGCCTGGCGCCTGTTCAAGCAGCTCGCCAGCCAGGTTCAGCGCGGCCAGTACAGCAATACGGTCGCGCGCTTTGACTCTGCCTTGGTCCCGAATTTTGCACATGGCTTGGTCAACCCGCTGGGCCACCAGGAGCAGGTTGGCCTCGCCACCCTCCGGGCAACCCAGCAGGTAATTCTGCCCCATGATTTGAACCTCGAGCCGGTTCATGCCTGGCTGCGCTCTTGGTTTTGATCAACGGGTGGCGGCAGACGCTCCAGCAATGCATCGACCCTGGCGCGAGCCGCACTCAGGCGAGACTTGAGCGAATCACGTTCAGCTGTCACGCTATTGAGTTGTGCGCCAAGCAGCGCATTGGTGCGCTGCAACTCCTGGTGCCGCAGCAGCAGGCGCTCTATGCGCTCGGCAACTTGGTCGAATTGGGCTTGGCTCAACATAGGCCGATGATTGTAGGGTGAGGCGCTGGCCTGGGGTAACATGCCTATCGTTGGTGCTCGCGGTGTGGTTCACATGCCGCAGTTCAACGGGAAGCAGGAGGGCTGGGGCTGGCAACAGCCCACCTAACCTGCGCTGCCCCCGCAACGGTAAGTGGACGAGTCGCAAGACTCAAGCTGCATCATGGCCACTGAGCGCATTAAAACGTGCTTGGGAAGGCGATGCAACTGGCGCCACCAGCCCGGATACCGGCCAACAAAGTGGTTTCACTTTTGCGTGAAACCGTTATGCCCATGCACTGTCGGGGAAGACGGTGAGGGTTTTTTTGTCGGGTATTCCATTTATGAAACTTGCTTTTTTGTGTGCACGCTTGGCCGTGCCTTTGGCTGCGCTCGTGTGTGTGTTGTCGACCTCTGCGCAAACGGCAACGCCGGCCCTGGTTGCCACACTGCCTGAGGTCGTGGTGACCGCCACCAGGGTCTCACAACCCTTGACCGATTTGGTGGCCGATGTGACCATCGTCGACCGCACCCAAATTGAGCGCAGTGGCGCTACCGGCTTGGGTGATGTATTAGCCCGCTTGCCGGGCGTTGAAATGGCCCGCAACGGTGGTCTTGGCGGGGTTACCAGCGTCTACCTGCGCGGCGCAGAGACCCGATTTACAGCGGTGTTTATTGACGGCGTGCGCGTGGATTCTCAGGGGACCGGCGGGGCAAGCTGGGACGTGATTCCCCTGTCGCAGGTGGACCGCATTGAGGTGCTTCGCGGCCCGGCGGGCGCCGTCTACGGCTCCGACGCCATGGGCGGCGTAATTCAGGTCTTCACACGCAAAGGCGAAGGCCCGCCCTCGCCCTATGTCGGTTTGGGTTTAGGCACCTACGGCACCACCAAGGCCGAGGCCGGCGTTAGTGGCTCGCAGGGCGCCTGGGACTACGCGCTAAGCTTGGTTCGCCAAGAAAGCAAAGGTTTTAACTCGATGCAGTCCCGCAATCCCGATGACGATGGCTATACCAGCGAGTCGCTTGCAGCTCGGGTGGGGCTTGAGCTCAACGCGGCGCATCGGCTGGAGCTTTCGCTGTTGAGCAGCCAGCTCAACGCGCAGTACGACGGTCAATTTGGCGCCATCAATGTGGATGACCGCACCACCAAGAAACTCCAGACCTCGGCGCTGAACTGGCGTGCGCAATGGTCAGCAGACTACAGCAGCACCCTCAGCTTGACGTCGGCGCAGGACCGGTATGAGACTTTGCCATCGCCCGATTTGACGGTGACCAATTCACGCGGCTACCTGTGGCAAAGCGAATACCGCAAGCTGGGGCAGCTGTTCACCTGGGCCTTTGAGCGGCGAGAGGATGCACTCATGAACAGTGAAACGGCACCCCGCGACACCAGCCATTTTCAGAACGCGTTGGCTCTGGGCTACGGTTGGGTAGCCGATCGGCACTCGGTGCAGCTGAACTTGCGGCATGACGTCGACAGTGTGTTTGGGCCACAGACCACCGGCGCGCTGGGTTACGGCTACGCGCTGAAACCCAATTGGCGTGTCAAGGCGTCAGTGGGAACCGCCTTCCGCGCGCCTACACTCTACCAGCGGTTCAGTCCCTATGGTGCCGCCGATCTCCTGCCGGAGACTAGCCGCAACCTTGACTTTGGTCTGAACTATGCTGACGGCCCCCGAGCCTTCGGCTTGACGCTGTATCAAAACGATGTGTCCAACCTGATCCAGTATGAGGGCAACAAGGGCACTTGCCCCGCCAACGACCCGCTGGACCCCTTTGGCGGCTGCTACGCCAACACGGCCAAGGCGCGCTACCAGGGCATGACTTTGACCGGGCGCTATTTGATTGCTAATGTGACCTTAAGCGGTTCACTCGACCTGCAGGACCCGCGTGATAGCGTCACCGGCAAGCTGTTGGCGCGGCGTGCCCAACAGCATGGCAAATTAGCCGCAGAAACCCGTGTCCGGAGCTGGGCCGTTGGCGCAGAACTGCAAGCTTCTGCTTTGCGCTACAACGACGCGGGCAACGCCACTGAACTGCCTGGCTATGCGCTGCTGGGTCTGCGCGCCGAAAGCCAGGTTGCCAAGAATTGGACCTTGCTGGTGAGGCTGGACAATGCCACCGATGCGAAATACGAATTGGCCCGAGGCTATGCCAGCGCCGGACGCAGTCTGTACGCGGGCTTAACCTGGGCACGGTGAGCGCCTGATGCTGATCCCCGACCTGGGTCCCCAACGCATAGTCTGCCTGACCGAGGAGACCACGGAGTGGCTTTACCTGCTGGGGCAAGAGGCACGCATTGTGGGCATCTCGGGTTACACCGTTCGGCCACGGCGGGCGCGGCAAGAAAAACCCAGGGTCAGTGCATTTCTGACCGCCAAGATCGACCAGATCCTGGCCTTGGAGCCTGACTGCGTTTTTGGTTTCTCTGACCTGCAGGCAGACATTGCGTCGGCACTGATCCGGCAGGGCGTGCAGGTCACGGTCTTTAACCAGCGCAGCATCGCCGAGATATTTGGCATGATGTTCCAGGTGGCGGCTATGGTGGGGCAGGGCGAGCTTGGCCTGACGCTGATTGGGGCCATGCAGCAGCAGCTGGCACAGATCAGCGCAAGCGCGGCCAGCTTGCCGCGCCGACCCCAAGTCTATTTTGAAGAGTGGGACGAGCCACACATCAGCGCCATCCGCTGGGTGTCGGAGCTGTTGGGCGTGGCCGGCGGCGACGACTGCTTTCCCGAGTTGGCGGTTCAGTCCCTGGGCAAGAACCGCATCATCGCCGAGGGTGCTGAGATTGTGCGGCGCAACCCCGACATCATCATCGGCTCCTGGTGCGGCAAGAAGTTTCGGCCTGAGAAGGTCGCGGCGCGGCCGGGCTGGGCGGCGGTGAATGCAGTTAAAAATAGCCAATTGTTCGAAATCAAGTCACCCGACATTCTGCAACCCGGGCCGGCGGCGCTGACCGACGGCGTGGCGGCCTTGCATCGCATCGTGATGCAGTGGGCCCAGCAACATGGCTGAAGCAATCAGCCTGGCGCGCAGCGAGCTGATCCTGGGCGGTCAAAAAAGCGGTAAGTCACGCCGGGCCGAGCGGCTGGCGCAGGCCTGGCTGGAAGGTGGCAACACGCATCAGGCCGTGCTGATAGCCACCGCCCAGCCCTGGGACGAAGAAATGCAAGCCCGCATTGCGCGGCACCAGGCCGACCGGGCTGTGCGGGTGCCCGGCATGCGCACCCTAGAAGAGCCACGCCAACTGGCGCAGGCCATTCGGGCGCACAGCCGGCCCGACACGCTGCTGGTGGTGGATTGCCTGACGCTCTGGCTCACCAACTGGCTGATGCCGATGCACCCCGGTGATGTGCCGTCTTCAGTGCCAAATCAGCCGCCAGCCCTTGCCAGCATTGAAGCTGTTGCGCTACTTTTAGAAGCAATTGCGGCGGCGCCGGGGCCCTTGGTGCTGGTTGGCAACGAGATCGGGCTGGGCGTGATCCCGATGGGCGCCGAGGTGCGCGCCTTTGTCGATGCCCTAGGCCGTCTCAACCAGCTGGTGGCGCAGGTTTGCGAGCGCGTCACTCTGATGGCCGCTGGTTTGCCGCTCACCCTGAAGGCGGCCACTTGAAGATCGGACTGATGTTCTGGCGCGGCCTGGTGGTGGTGCTCTGTTTGGGCGCCACCGCAGCGCAGGCGCTGCAGGTCACCGACGATCGGGGTGTGACGCTGAGCTTTGCGCAAACGCCGCAGAGTATTGTCAGCCTGCTGCCCTCGCTGGCCGAGACCGTGTGCGAGCTTGGTCACTGCGGTCGGTTGGTCGGAGTTGACCGCTACACCAACTACCCGGCCAGCCTGCAAAAACTGCCCCAGGTGGGTGGCGGGTTGGACCCGAGCATTGAGGCCATCGTCTCGCTCAAGCCCGATGTGGTGCTGATGGCCAAATCTTCGCGCGCCGCCGAACGGCTGGAGGCACTGGGCATCAAGGTGATGGCGCTGGAGCCCAAAACCTATGCTGACGTGCAGCGCGTGATGCTCAAACTAGGCCAGTTACTGGAGGTGCCCGATGCACAGCGGGTCTGGCGTGCCATTGATGCCGGTGTGTCGGCGGCGGCCCAGTCGCTACCGGAGCAGGTGCGCGGCACCCGGGTTTATTTTGAGGTGAACCAGGGACCGTACGCGGCCAGCGAGGCCTCGTTCATCGGCGAGACCCTGATCCGATTGGGCGTGAAAAATATCGTGCCAGCCAATCTCGGACCCTTTCCCAAACTCAACCCCGAATACATTGTGCGCGCCAACCCCGACCTGATCATGGTCGGCCAGGGTAGCGCCGACGGTCTGACCCAGCGGCCTGGATGGCACAGCATCCGCGCTGTGCGCGAGCGCCGGGTATGTATTTTTCCGGCCGAGCAGGCCAATGTGCTGGTGCGACCTGGCCCGCGGATGGCCGAGGCCGCACGGTTGATGGCCCAATGCCTGAGCGACAAGGCACCCCAGTCCGCCGGCGTGAGGCCCAAGCCGTGAGCCTGCGCCCGGCCTACCTGGCGGGGCTGCTGCTGCTGCTCGGCCTGGGCTTGCTGGCGCTCGGCGTGTGCGTCGGCAGCACTGGTTTTGAGAATTTGCTCCAGACCTTGCTGCACCCATCGGAAGGCCCCGAGCAAACCGCCATGGCCCGCCAGATCGTGGGCGAGATCCGGCTGCCGCGCACCCTGGGCGCCTGGGCCGCCGGCGCCCTGCTGGGTCTGGCTGGCGCGGTGGCGCAGGGTCTGTTTCGTAACCCTTTGGCTGACCCCTATCTGTTGGGCAGCGCCTCGGGCGCCTCGCTGGGCGTGGCGCTGGTGCTGGCGGCGCTGGGCGGCAACGCCGGTATGCTGGGTGGCAGCATGATGAACGGCGGTGCGGCGGTGAGCGTGTTCTCCAGCAGTGTGCTGGTGCGCCTGGGCCTGACCGGCGCGGCCTTTGCAGGGGCGGTGCTGGCGGTGCTGCTGACGCTGGCGCTGTCGCGCGGGGTGCAGCACACGCTGCGCCTGCTGCTGGCTGGCGTGGTGGTGGGGGTGGTACTGGGCGCGCTGACGCAGCTGGTGTTGCTGCTCTCGCCGGACTCGCTGCAGGCCATGCAGGCTTTCATGCTGGGCTCCACCAGCTTTGTTGGCTGGACCTCTTTCACGCTGATGCTCTCGGTGTGGTGGCTGTGCGTGCTGGCTGCCTGGCTGCTGGGCCGTGTGCTGGACGGCCTGAGTTTGGGTGAGGCCACGGCGCAGAGCCTGGGCTTGCCGGTAGCGCCGCTGCGCTTGGCGCTGGTGGCGGTGCTGGCCCTGGCCACCGGCACGGCGGTGGCGCAGACCGGGCTGATTGCATTCGTTGGGTTGGCGGCACCTCACCTGGTGCGCTCGGTGGTCAAAACCACCCACGGCTGGTTGATGTGGCTGGCCAGCCTGATGGGCGGCACGCTGCTGATGGGGGCTGACATTCTGGCGCGCGGGCTGATGGCGCCGCAGGAACTGCCTGTGGGTGTGCTCACCGCTGTTCTGGGCGGCGGCTACCTGCTGTGGCTGATGCACCGCAGCAGCAGCCGTGGCGGGAGCCTGTGAGCATGGCCAATGCTGTAAAAACCATAGCGCTAGAGGCCCGTGGCATAAGGGCTAGCCTCGGAAACACCCAGGTACTGCATGGCCTTGACCTGGCTCTGCCCGCCGGCCGTTGGACCAGCGTGGTCGGGCCTAATGGCGCCGGCAAATCCACGCTGCTGAAAGTGCTGGCCGGGCTGCTGCCACACAGTGGTGAGGTGCAGCTCTTGGGGCAGCCGCTGGCCAGTCTGACGGGACGGCAGCGCGCCGTGCAGCTGTCCTGGCTGGGGCAAAACGAGGCCTCGGGTGACGACCTCACCGTGCTGGACGTTGTGATGCTGGGCCGGCTGCCGCACCAGCCCTGGTTGGCCGGCCCCAGCCCGGCCGACCATGTGGCGGTGCAGCAGGCGTTGCAAAACACCCAGGCCTGGGACTGGCGGGAGCGTGCGCTGGGCCAGCTCTCGGGCGGCGAGCGTCAGCGTGTGCTGCTGGCGCGGGCGCTGGCGGTGCAGGCGCCGGTGCTGCTGATGGACGAGCCGCTGGCCAACCTCGACCCGCCGCACCAGGCCGACTGGCTGGCTCTGGTGCGCAGCCTGGTGGCCCAGGGTCAGACCGTGGTCAGCGTGTTGCATGAGATTTCGATGGCCTTGCACGCCGACGACCTGCTGGTGCTGGCCGACGGGCGGCTCACCCACCACGGCCCCTGCGCCGACCCGGCCAGCCACCGCGCCCTGGAGCACGTGTTTGACCACCGCATCGCCATCCATGCCCTGCAGGGTCAGTGGGTGGCTTTGCCAGTGGCCGCGTGATGTTCATGAAGAACGCGGCATAATCACAAATCGAAACTTCTAACTTCGATTTGTAAAATGATTCCTCGTCACGCATCCGCGACCTTGCAGCGACTGGCCACCGGTTTTCCGGTGCTGGCGATTACCGGACCGCGCCAGTCTGGCAAGACCACATTGGCCCGTGCCCTGTTTTCAGACAAGCCCTATGTCTCTCTGGAAAACCCGGAAGAGCGCGAGTTTGCCGACACTGATCCCAAGCGTTTTTTGGCACGCTTCACCGAGGGCGCTGTGCTTGATGAGGTGCAGCGCTGCCCGGCGCTGTTGTCCTGGGTTCAGTTGGAGGTGGATGAGCGCCGGCGCATGGGCGACTTTGTGTTGACCGGATCTGCTCAGTTTGACCTGCTCGCGGGCATCACCCAAAGCCTGGCAGGCCGAGTGGGGCGGGTTGAACTGCTGCCCCTTTCCGGCGCCGAGCTGGGGCCCGGCGGTCTTCCCGACACCTTGGACGCTGCCTTGCTCAAAGGGGGCTACCCCGCCTTGTACGACCGTGGGCTGTCGCCGCACGACTGGTTTGCTAACTACGTGGCGACCTACGTCGAACGCGATGTGCGCCAGATTCTGGCGGTTCAGGATCTGAGCCAGTTTCACCGCTTTGTGCGCATGTGCGCCGCCCGCTCCGGCCAAATGCTCAACTTGGCGGCGCTGGGTGCCGATTGCGGTATCTCGGCGGTGACGGCGGGCAAGTGGTTATCAGTTTTGGAAACCAGCTACCTGATGTTCCGCCTGCCGCCCTACCACCGTAACTTTGGCAAGCGCCTGGTGAAAACGCCCAAGCTCTATTGCCTCGATGTCGGCCTGATGGCCTGGCTGCTTGGCATTCGAGACCTCACCACCCTGCAAACGCACCCGGCCCGAGGCGCTTTGTTTGAGACCTGGGTGGTGTCCGAGTTCGTCAAAACCCGGTTCAATGCCGGGCAGGACGCCGCGCTCTTTTTTTGGCGCGACAGCGTTGGGCAAGAGGTGGATGTGCTGCTGGAGACGCCCCAAGGTCTGCAGGGCATCGAGGTCAAATCAGGCGCCACGTTTGCATCAGACTGGCCGCAGGCCGTGCACAAGTGGGCCGCATTGGCCGACACGGCGACCTTGCCGCCCCGCATCATTTTTGGCGGCGACGGCCGCTACGAGCGCCAGGGTTGTCAGGTCTCGGGCTGGCGCGAATTCGCGCTGAATCCGGCCATTCCCTGATCCTCACCCCTTTGAACCGGAGCAGACGCATGCAGCTAGAAAAACCACCCACTAAAAAACCCTATGAGAAATCCGAGGGCGAACGCCGTGGCCTGGTGATCGTTAACACCGGCGACGGCAAGGGCAAGAGCACGGCGGCCTTTGGTCTGGCCTTGCGCGCGCACGGGCGCGGCAAGGCGGTCAAGATTTTCCAGTTCATGAAGGTCCCAACAGCCCGCTTTGGCGAGCACCGCATGTTTGAGCAGCTGGGCATCCCGATTGAAGGCTTGGGCGACGGCTTCAGCTGGAAAAGCCAGGACCTGGAACATTCGGCCCAGCTGGCGCGCGAGGGCTGGCAGAAAGCCAGCGCGGCCATTTTGAGCGGCGAGCATTTTCTGGTGGTGCTGGATGAAATCACCTACCCGCTTATTTACGGCTGGATGCCCCTGGACGATGTGCTGCAGACCCTGCGCCAGCGGCCGGCCCATGTGCACGTGGTGCTGACCGGGCGCCGCTGCCCGCCCGAAATCATGGCGCTGGCCGATACCGTGACCGAGATGACCAAGATCAAGCATGCGTTCGAAGCCGGCGTGCCGGCGCAGCGCGGCATTGAGGACTGATGTGCTGCTGAGCCTGCCGGCCCTGTTGCTGGCCCTGCTGGTCGACCGCTGGCTGGGCGAGCCGCCAGTGCGCTGGCACCCGGTGGTTTGGATGGGTCATTATCTGGGCTGGGCCGGGCGGCAGCTGCAGCGCCATTCGCGGCCGGACGTCGCCGATTACAGGTCATTTTGGCTTGGAGCCCTTGCCTGGCTTGGCGGCGCTGCTATGGTTATTGCAGCAGCGCTGGCGATTGAGCAACTGGCCATGACGCTGCCGCTGGTGCTGTCCTCGCTGCTGCTGGGCCTGGCCCTTAAGCCCCTGCTGGCCTGGCGCATGTTGCGCACCGAGGTGCAGGCGGTGGAGCAGGCCCTGCAACAGTCGCTGCCGGCGGGCCGCGAGCGCCTGAGTTGGCTGGTCAGCCGCGATGTCAGCGCCTTGAGCGAGGCCGGTGTGCGTGAGAGCGCCATTGAATCGCTGGCCGAGAATTTGAACGACTCGGTGGTGGCGCCTCTGTTCTGGTTTGTGCTGCTGGGGCTGCCGGGTGCGGCCCTGTACCGCTTTGCCAATACCGCTGATGCGATGTGGGGTTACCGCGGCGTTTACCGGGGTCAGCGCTGGGAATGGGCGGGCAAATGGGCGGCGCGGGTCGACGATGCTCTGAGCTGGCTGCCGGCGCGCCTGACGGCGGGGCTGCTGTTGCTGGGCGCCGGCTGGCGTGGTCTTCGACTGGCGGGCGCCCTGCCTTCAGAAGCCGGCAAAACCCCCTCGCCCAACAGTGGCTGGCCGATGGCTGCGATGGCGCTGGTGCTGGGCGTGACCCTGCGCAAACCGCTGGCCTATGGGCTCAACCCGGCCGGACGGGAGGCGCAGGCAGTAGACACCGAACGTGCCGTAGCTAATGCAGAAAAAGTTCTGTTAGCGCTTATGGCAGTAGCGGTGATAGCCATGGTTTATGCCCTGATCAGGGGTTTGGATTGACCGCCCGATGCGTCATGGTGCTGGGCACCACCAGCGGCGCTGGCAAGAGTTGGCTCACCACTGCGCTGTGCCGGCATTACGCTCGCCAGGGCCTGAAGGTGGCGCCGTTCAAGGCGCAGAACATGAGCAACAACGCCCGCGTGGTGGCAGGTGGCGAGATCGGCAGCGCCCAGTACTTCCAGGCGCTGGCTGCGCGCGCGGTGCCCGATGTGTGCATGAACCCTTTGCTGCTCAAGCCCGAGCGCGACACCCACAGCCAGGTGGTGCTGCTGGGCCAGGTCGATGCGGCGCTGACCGCCATGCCCTGGCGCGAGCGCAGCGCCCGGGTCTGGCCCCACATCACGGAAGCGCTCGATGCGCTGATGGCCGACAACGACGTGGTGGTGATTGAGGGCGCAGGCTCTCCGGCCGAAATCAACCTGTCGGCCAGCGACATCGTCAACATGCGGGTGGCGCAGCACGCTGACGCCGCTTGCCTGCTGGTAACTGACATCGACCGAGGCGGCGCCTTTGCCCACCTGTACGGCACCTGGGCCCTGCTGCCCGAACCAGACCGCGCGCTGATCCGCGGCTTTGTGCTCAACAAGTTCCGAGGCGACGCCAGTCTGTTGGCGCCCGCGCCGCAGATGCTGCAGGATTTGACCGGCATCCCCACGGTGGCCACGCTGCCCATGTGGTGGCAGCACGGCCTGCCCGAGGAGGATGGTGTTTTTGATGTCGCCCCCACGCTTGTCGCTGCGCGTACTGCGCTGCCCCCCGAGGGGGCTCGACCGGCTTGGGGCGGCCCGGCGCCGGTCGTGGACATGGCCCCCGCGCTTGTCGCTGCGGGCCCAGTTTTGCAGACCATTGCCGTTATCGCCTATCCGCGCATCAGCAATTTGGATGAATTCCAGCCGCTCAAAAACATCCCTGGGGTGCGTCTGCTGTGGGTGCGCAGCCCGGTTGAGTTGGCTGGCCTGGTGCCGGGGCGCGACTGGATCATCCTGCCCGGCTCCAAGCACACCAGTGGTGACTTGGCCTGGCTGCGGGCACAGGGGCTGGACGCGGCGGTCGCGGCGTTTGCCGGGCAGGGCGGAGCGGTGCTGGGCATTTGCGGCGGCTTGCAAATGCTGGGCGAAGCGCTAATTGACCCCCACGGCATTGACGGCAATGCGCCGGGGCTGGGGCTTTTGCCGTTGGTGACGGTGTTTGAGGTGGACAAAACGGTGTGCCACACCCAGACCACGTTTGGGCCGCTGCAGGGCCATTGGGCCGGTTTGAGTGGTGTGAGCGTGAGCGGTTATGAAATTCACCATGGCCAAACCCAGCAGCACGCCGGCCTGGCCCAGGCGGGTGTGATGGCTCAGCCGGCCATGCCCGGCGGGCTGGCCTGGCAAAACCCGGCCGGCAACGTGCTGGGGCTGTATTTACACGGCCTGTTTGAAGACCCGGCTGCGCTGCAGGCCCTGTTCGACCCCGTTGGCAACCAGGCCCTGCCCACGCTTGATTCGGTGTTTGACGGCCTGGCCGACTACATTGGTAGATACTTCCAGCCTGATTTTCTGGCTGGTTTGATTCAACCTGTTCAAGCGCCAGTGCAACTGAGAGCCTCTAACCCATGATTGCAAACCCGTCCCTTCTGCCCCTGCTGGCTGATATCGCCGACCCCGCGCTGACCCAGGCCTTGCAACACAAGTTGGACCAAAAAACCAAGCCCCAGGGCTCGCTCGGGCGCCTGGAACTGCTGGCTCTGCAAATTGGCCAGATTTTGGGTGACGCATCGTTGCAACTGGCCTCACCACAGATGGTGGTTTTTGCGGGTGACCATGGCTTGACAGCCCAAGGTGTGTCGGCCTTTCCCAGTGATGTGAGCTGGCAAATGGTCGAGAACTTTTTAGCCGGTGGTGCTGCGGTGAGCGTACTGGCTCGCCACAACCGCATTGCCTTGACGGTGGTCGACTGCGGTGTCAGGCACGACTTTTTGGCTGGCCTGCCCGCAGGCACTCAACGACCCGGCCTGCTGGTGCGCAAGGCCGAGGGAGCCGGGCAGGGGACCGCAGACTCGTCGCTGCATCCAGCGATGACAGAGGCCCAGTGCGCCCAGGCACTGGCCCATGGGGTTGCGTTGGTGCAGGGCCTGCCGGGTAACGCCCTGCTGTTGGGTGAAATGGGCATAGGAAACACCTCCGCTGCATCCCTGCTTTTGGCCCGTCTGGCTGGCCTGGACATTGCCATGTGCACCGGTGCGGGTACCGGCTTGGATGCGGCTGCGGTGCAACGTAAAACCGCTGTGCTGCGTGATGTCCTGGCACGCCACGAGCGCGCCATATCGCCTCTGCAGGCCCTGGCCGCCTTGGGCGGCTTTGAGATCGCCACCATGGTCGGCGCGGTGTTGCAGGCCGCGCACGAGCGGCGGGTCGTGCTGGTGGATGGTTTTATTGCCAGTGCGGCGGTGATGGTGGCGCATGCCCTGCAACCGCTGGTGCTGCAGCGCTGCGTTTTTGCCCACCGCTCGGGCGAGCGGGGCCATGAGTTCATGTTGCAGCACCTGGGGG